>JARRRC010000305.1:0-5694 GCA_037381105.1 Desulfobacterales bacterium | reverse complement strand
ATACCCTTTCTCGTTAAAGAGACTGATAAGAAAAAGAATATGAAACAATACATCTCCGAGTTCCCCGCAGATTTCCTTCGGATCGTCTGATTCCACCGCATCCATGAGCTCATATGTCTCTTCCAAAAGATACGCCAGTATGGTTTGCGGCGTCTGTTTTCTGTCCCAGGGGCAACCGTTTCGACCCCGCAACGTGTTAACCAGTTCGATAATGGGTTCAATACTCATTTCCGTTCGCCTTTTTAAGGTTTGTGCGTTCACAAAGTCATGTAACGATTTTATGAAACTTGAATCAATAATTAATGTTTTTTTCCTGTCTTTTTAAGTGCTTTGATTTTGGCCAAAAAGGCTTGCTTTAAATTTTGGGGAACCACGTTGATCATTTTATCTGAAATAAAAGCGATGTGGGGAGAAAGGAGGGAATCTTTAATAAAAGGTGAACCTTTGGGAAGAAAGGCGGTAAAGGCGATCAACAAAATTGACACAATCAGGATTCCTTTCACAGCGCCGAACAATGCCCCGGTCAAGCGATCGAACCAGCCCAAAAAGGCCAGTTTAAGCAGGTAATTAATGATGACGCCCACGATGCTGATAACAAGAAAAACGCTGCAAAATATAATGAAAAAACTCAACAGCTTTAGATATCCGGTATGGCTGACCCATCTTGACAGAGGCTTCGCAATCACCATGTAATAGGTATAAGCGGCATAGTATCCCCCAAAAACGCCGATAATAGACGCCAATTCCTTTAATAATCCCCTAAAAATACCCCTGATAATACAATAAGCCAGGATAACAACAACGGTGATATCAAAAAAATTCATAATGCTCCTGCACAACATCGTTGACGATGGCGTAGTGTTGTAATAAATATAAATAAAATCAGAAAGATGTAATGTACAATATTTTTATTGCCGAAAATTAACAAAGCAGGTATTTTGAGTCAAGCAGTTTTCGTATTCTTTGTACATCTCATTGCAGTTTGCAATCAACAGGAATATGATGCTATAAATTTGACTTTTTATGATTTTAGCAATATAAAAATCTTTATTATACAAATAAATCTTACCCGGGCGGGCCAATATTCCAGCATTTTAGATTTCCAAGGATACTATGGATGTAACGACCGAAAATAACAAGATCAGATTAATTCTTTCCGATATTAATTTAGCCAGTCAGCTTTTTGGCGAGTTCAACAGCAATCTTAAAAAAATTGCCGAATTAACAGGCGTCTCCATCCACACCAGAGGCAATACAATATTCATCGAAGGGGATCGCATCGCGTCAAGCCTGGCAAAAAACATACTCAAACAACTCTACGACCTGATCAAAGACGGTTATCCTATTTATCAAAATGATATCGATTATGCCGTCAGGATTCTAAGCGGAGACGATCGTGTCAATCTCAAAGATATTTTTCTGGACACTGTCTATGTCACTTCAAAAAAACGACCCGTAATTCCCAAAAGCCATACTCAAAAGGAATATATAGATGCCATCAGAAGCTCCGACATGGTATTCGGGATAGGGCCTGCAGGAACCGGTAAAACATATCTTGCCATGGCCATGGCGGTTGCCGCATTTTCAAAGGGAAAGGTGAATCGCATTATCCTCACAAGGCCCGCCGTCGAGGCGGGCGAAGCGCTGGGTTTTTTGCCCGGAGATCTGGCACAAAAGGTGAACCCTTACTTGCGACCGCTTTACGACGCACTGCATGATATGATGCGGTTTGAAAAGGTCTCCAACCTGATGGAGCAAGGTGTTATCGAGGTTGCGCCTTTGGCTTTCATGCGGGGAAGAACCTTAAATGATTCTTTTATCATTTTAGATGAAGCCCAAAATACAACTTCCGAACAAATGAAGATGTTTTTGACCAGAATAGGATTCAGCTCAAAAGCGGTTATTACCGGAGACATTACCCAAATTGATCTTCCTGTCGGAAAACCTTCCGGGCTTATTGAAGCAAAGGATATTTTGCAGGGAATAGAAGGAATAAAATTTATCTTTTTCTCCAAGAAAGATGTCGTACGGCATGGATTGGTCCAAAAAATTATCAAAGCATATGAAGATCTGGATGCCAGCAAAAAGAAGAGCAGTACATTACAATGAATATCGTAAAAACCCAAATGTCTTTAAATAAACTGATCGAAAACAGCGATTCTTTCAGGTGGACCCTTTTAGTCTGTGTTACAATCATTTTTACAATTTTGCTGTATCCCAATCTTGTCATCAAAAAACACACGTACAAATTAGGTGATGTCGCCACTCGAAATATCAAGGCCGCGAAAGATTTTTTAATTGAGGACGAAGATGCCACGGAAGCCAGCCGCAGACAGGCCGTAGAAAATGTATTGACGGTCTATGATCATGATGTCGGCCTGTCTGCAAGAATCAACCAGAATGTAATAAAAGCCTTCGAGGATCTTCGATCAACCCTTAACGATGCAACCCCTCTCGAGAAATCCAAAAAACCGGAAACATCAGAATCCAAAGTCGAAAAACAAAAACTGGCTGCTCATAAACTCATCTGGCAAAAAAAGTCCGATTTTGAAGCAAAAATCGGCATCCCCGTCAGCGATGCGGAATTCAAAAGTCTTGAGCAGGCATCGTTTTCCAGTGATATTGCCAACCTCATGGCCGCCGTTTTAACGGAGATAATGGGAAACGGGGTAGTAGCCAATAAAGAAATACTTCTAAAAGAAAGCGATAGAGGTATCATTTTAAGAGATATCAAAACAAAAAATGAAATGCTTGTATATAACCTGAAGCATTTTTATGGTCTTGATCAGGCAAAAACAATGGTCACGATTATCGGCCAGCCCATTCTTCAAAATAAGAATTACGAGATGAAAAATCTGATCGTAGATTTTGTTCAAAGACTGGTTCAGCCCAATATAACGTTAAACAGAAGTGAAACCGAAGAACGGAAGAAAGCGGCTTACGCAGAAGTAAAACCGATATTCCACAAGATAAAAGCCGGAGAGATGCTTCTTAGAGAAGGAGAACGGGTCACTAAAAACCAGCTTTTAAAACTCAAGATTTATCAGGAAGGCCTTAAAAATGAGCAAGTCTTAACGAACTGCATCGGAACGGCACTTTTTATTCTGTGCATCCTCATGACGATTTATGCGCTTTGCATTCACAATCGACCGAACCTCAACACCACTAGAAATCTGCTCTTTTTGGCCAGTCTGCTCGTCACATTCTTTTTTATCACCAGGGTGTCGGAATCTCTGGCCGATTTTATAGCCCATTATACCCCGTTTCCAATATCCGCCGATTCAATCTCCTACGGCATTCCCCTTGCCGCGGGTGCCATGACCACATGTTTGTTTTTGGGTTTAGAATTGGCCATTCCCATCGCACTGTTAATCGCCATCGGTACTGCAATCATTTTTCAAAACAGATTCGATATTTTTATCTACTTTTTTCTGAACGGTTTAATGGCGGCATACTGGATACAAAATTGTCGGGAGCGAAAAGTTTTTATTAAGGCAGGCTTGAAGCTCGGATTATTGAATGTCATCCTTGCAACGGTTATCGACGTCTATATCGGTGGTTCCTCGATTTTCAAACTTCTTTGGGACTGGGCCTTTGCCTTTTCAGGAGGAGTCGGGGCCGGAATCGTTACCGCGGGCATTGCACCGCTGGTTGAAATCGCATTTGACTTTACAACGGACATTAAACTTCTTGAACTTGCAAATTGTCGGAACCATGGTTGAGGCCGCGGCGTCTGAAATCGGCGCCAATCCTTTACTTGCGAAGGTTTGCGGGTATTTTCACGATGTCGGCAAAATAAAGAAACCGCTATATTTTATTGAGAACCAGGCCAACGGAGTGAATCGGCACGACAAACTTGCGCCCTCCATGTCAAGCCTCATCCTTATTGCTCACATTAAGGACGGTGTAGAAATCGCCAAGAAGCACAAACTGGGTCAAGCCATCATTGAGACGATCCGGCAATCCCACGGAACAAGCCTGATCAGTTATTTTTATGAAAAGGCCAAACAATTAAGAGGCGAAGATAAGGTCAACATCGATGATTTCAGATATCCGGGGCCCAGACCTCAAACCAGAGAAGCCGGATTGGTCATGCTGGCGGATGCCGTTGAAGCCGCATCCAGAACCCTTGCAAACCCGACGCCCTCCAGAGTTCAGGGATTGGTGCAAAATCTAATCAACAAAATCTTTTCAGACGGCCAGTTGGACAATTGTGAACTGACGTTGAGAGATCTTCATAATATTGCAAAAAGTTTCAATAAAATATTAAACGGAATTCATCATCATCGCATTGAATATCCCGAAAAACAACTTTTGACCAATGGAAAGGGGAAAAATGGAAGTTTTGATAGGCAACAGGCAAAAGAAATATCCGATAGCGATGACCTCAATTCAACAAAAAGCCAAAGACATCTTAAACGCCTTGGAATTTCATGATGCAGAACTTTCTATTTTGATTGTTGATGACCCTCAAATCACAAAACTTAATAAACAATATTTTCATCGATCCGGCCCCACCAATGTTATAGCCTTTCCCATGCACACGGACGATTTTCCGAATATCAGTCCCCAGCTTCTCGGTGATGTGGTTATTTCCATTGAGACTGCCGCAAAAGAGGGAAAAAGTATTGGAATCGGCTTGGAAAAACGTTTTATCCAGCTTCTGGTGCACGGAATTCTCCATTTAATCGGTTATGACCATGAAAAGTCCGAGGCGGAAGCCGAAAAGATGGAA
Source organism: Desulfobacterales bacterium (assembly GCA_037381105.1). Taxonomy (GTDB): domain Bacteria; phylum Desulfobacterota; class Desulfobacteria; order Desulfobacterales; family UBA11574; genus UBA11574. The sequence goes on along the minus strand of JARRRC010000305.1, from coordinate 959 downwards.
GAAAAAGAAAACGAAATTTTGGAATTGATTGCTTCAGACAAGATTGAATTTTTGCTTAAAGATCACGCCCAAGGTGGATAAATCCGACAGAGGCGGACAAGTCTCGTGCCATGGGTCCGTCTCGGGTATGATTAAATTTTTTCTGAAAGAACTCGTTGATAAGGGCTCGTAATGAAAAAACCGGTCTTATCTTTTCATAATTGTATTCGGTTTAAGACAATACGTTCTTTAAGGCCTTGAATAGAGGAAGGTTTTTTCACAACGATCCCTAATCCACTCAAACAGTTTCCAGCAAAAATTTAATCATACCCGAGACTCCTTTAGCGTCAATTTGTTTTAAAAATCTAAAATGCTTAAATGGAGGTATATCGATGGCTGGATTAGCTGTAAACGTCGATCATGTTGCGACATTGCGAGAGGCCAGATCAAGCACTTACCCCGATCCGGTGGCAGCAGCCGTTCTTGCGGAATTGGCCGGGGCGGACGGAATTGTGGTTCACCTGAGGGGAGATAGACGTCACATACAGGACCGTGACCTTAGAACCATAAGAAATGTCGCTCAGACAAAACTCATACTGGAAATGGCCTGTACCAATGAAATGGTTGGAATTGCTCTTGATGTTCAGCCGAATCTTGTGACACTGGTTCCCGAAAAACAGGAAGAGATCACCACTGAAGGTGGTCTGGATTTAAGATCGTACGATCATTCCATCGCTGAAACCATCGGAACGCTTCAGGACAGCGGCATTCCGGTAAGCATCTTCATCGATCCCAGTCCCGAACAGATAAAAATCGCTCACCAAATGAACGCGACCATGGTTGAGATACATACCGGCATATTCTGTGACGCCAAAGGTGCCGATAAAAAAGAGCGGGCGTTTTCCGATATCGTTGACGCCGTCAAATTTGCCCATAAATTGAAATTGGGCATCAATGCCGGTCACGGTCTGTGTTACAAT
>JARRRC010000304.1:0-3774 GCA_037381105.1 Desulfobacterales bacterium | reverse complement strand
TTCTAGGGTTTGATCACATGGCGGCGAGTTTTCCACTGAAATGCCGAAAAATGCCGCATTTGATGAAAGGCTTGACAGCATGGGCGCATCAAGGGGATGAATGAGGATATCAGCACCGGTGGCTTCTTTCATCTTCCCGTTGGCACTCACATGGTCGAAATGCCCATGGGTGTTGATGATATATTTTACTTTCAGTGTATCATTGGCAAGGGCAAGCAGGATTCTTTCTGCATCACCTCCCGGATCGATGACAACGGCTTCTTTGGTTTTCGAACATCCGCAAATAAAACAGTTTGCCATCAGCGGGCCGACAGCCAGTTCTTTTATAATCAAGATATCCTCCTTTTAATCAAAAGCGTCATTCACGAGACCTTCATGAAATTCTCTTTTTTGCCTGCTCTATCAGCTCAACAAGGCTGACGATCTTCGGTTTCGGCTTCGCTTGAACCAGTCGATTAAACATCTCGGCGGAAAGGGAGTTTTTTAAATACGCCACGACATCAAAGGCTTCCCACCAGCAGTCAAGGATTTTCCAGCAAACCGAACGATCATCCCCGCACGTCCGGCAATAGCCGAATGAAACAGGACCGCCCAGCCTGGGGCACCTTCGCTTTATCTGATCTTTGCTTTCATGCATTTTCCAAATCAAACCTTGCTTTAATCTTATTTTTCTCTAACGCCATGCGGATACTGTCAAGGATCCCGTTGATAAAGGCGCCGGATTCTTCGGTGCCGAATCTTTTCCCGATGTCTATGGCTTCGTTGATGGATACTTTTGATGGAATGTCCCGACAATAAAGCAGTTCATACACGGCGATTCTTATAATGTTTCTGTCCACGCATGCCATGCGTCCGATTTTCCAATGATCTGAAAAATTCTCAATGATGGAGTCAAGTTCGGGTCTTGTTTGAAGTACGCCTTTTACGAGCTTAAGAAAAAAAGGGCGGGCCTTTTTCGAAGGGGAAAAATTCGTGCAGAAATGTTCCAACAGCTCATCTTTCGAGCCGTTCATGCTCATATCCATATAAAAGAGCGCCTGCATGGCAAGTTCTCGGGACTTGCGACGATTTCCCATGGTTATGCCTGGTCGACAACCTCAATCAAGTTTGCCATTTCTATGGCTGCTATTGCCGCATTCCATCCTTTATTGCCGGCTTTTGTCCCGGCCCGTTCAATGGCCTGCTCGATGGTGTCCGTGGTCACAATGCCGAATATCACCGGAACTTCAGTCTCCAGACTCACCAGGGCAATCCCTTTGGAGACTTCGGCGCTGACATAATCAAAATGCGGCGTGGCGCCTCTGATGACCGCTCCCAGACAGATAACGGCATGGTATCGTTTTGTTGCAGCCATTTTTTTGGCCAATAACGGAATTTCAAAAGCGCCTGGAACCTTGACGATGTCAATATCTTCATCTCTGGCGCCGGACCTTAACAACCCATCCAAAGCTCCCTCCAGAAGCCTTTCAGAGATAAAATCATTAAAACGGCTGACAACGAGCGAAAATTTTTTGCCCTCTGCAAGAAGCTTGGCCTCGATAATTTTCGGCATTTAACTTTTCCTCCCGATGTGATTGCCCGAATCTTTCAAGATACCGGCGGTAATTAGAAAATTGCTAGGACACGGTATCGACATTTAACAAATGCCCCATTTTAAGTTGTTTGCACTTTAAATATCGACGATTGTATTCATTGGGTTCTGTTTCGATTTCTATCTGCTCAATAATGCTCAGGCCATAACCGTCAAGCCCGACCATTTTCTTGGGATTATTGGTAAGAAGCCTCATCTTTCTCACACCGAGATCCACAAGAATCTGGGCGCCGATACCGTAATTTCTAAGATCCGGTTGGAATCCAAGCCGCTCATTTGCTTCGACGGTGTCGAGTCCCTGATCCTGGAGTGCATAGGCCTTTATTTTGTTGACCAGTCCGATGCCGCGTCCTTCTTGACGGATATAAAGAAGCACACCGGCGCCTTCCTGGTCGATCATTTCCATGGCCGTCTGTAACTGCTCGCCGCAATCACAACGCATTGAACCGAAAATATCCCCCGTCAGGCATTCCGAGTGAACCCTGACCAGCACCGGCTTTTCGGAATCAATTTTTCCCTTAACCATTGCGATATGTAAAAGATTATCCACATCATTTTCATAGACAATGGCTTTGAATTCTCCTGCAATCGATGTCGGAATTACGGTTTCCGCCGCTCTTTTTACAAATGACTCGGTGCGCATACGATATTCTATAAGGTCGGCGATGGTACATATGCCGATACCATGTTTTTCGCTGAATTCTTCAAGTGCAGGCATTCTGGCCATGGAACCGTCTTCATCCATGATTTCACAAATCACACCGGCAGGCTTTAAGCCGGCAAGACGTGCCAAATCTATCGACCCTTCTGTCTGGCCTGCACGCACCATCACACCGCCTTTTCTGCCGCGTAATGGAAACACATGGCCCGGCCTCACAAGATCCGTTGGTTTGGCGTTGTCCGCAACGGCCGTGAGGATGGTCGTGGCACGGTCAGCCGCGGAAATGCCGGTTGTCACTCCGCATCGGGCCTCGATAGAAACCGTAAAACCGGTTTGAAATTTCGATGTATTGTGTTCCACCATCAGCGGAAGGGCCAGAGAATCGATTTTTTCTCCGGTCATGGACAGACAAATCAGTCCCCTTCCGAATTTGCTCATAAAATTTATGGCTTCAGGGGTCACAGCTTCCGCAGCCATGGTCAGGTCGCCCTCGTTTTCACGATCCTCATCATCAACAAGAATGACCATACGTCCGGCACTTATATCTTTGATTGCTTCTTCAATGGCTATTAAAGGCATTTCTAACGTCGATCTCCTCATCCGGATAAACCGGAAATATTTTTTGGGTTATAAATACATAAAAATCATAAAAAATAAACCGGTTAAACAAAACCGGTTTTGACAAGAAACGCCATGTCTAAAGCGCCGCCGGTACCTTTCCCTTCCTTATCATGGCGCTTTCCGGCGATAAAACGTTCAACATACTTACCTATCATATCCGTCTCTATGTTGACAAGATCTCCAACATTTTTAATGCCGATGGTCGTCAATTTTGTCGTGTGAGGGATGATGCTGACTTCGAAACTGTTGATTCCGCAATGGTTGACGGTCAGGCTGATGCCGTCCACGGCGACAGACCCCTTATTAATGATGTAATACGAAATGGATTTCGGCGCCTCAAAGGTGATAGCCGTCGCGTTTCCCTTTTTCTGTTTCAGCGAAACGGATCCCATTCCGTCGATGTGGCCTGAAACCAGATGGCCGTCGATGCGATCTGAAAGACGAAGCGCCCGTTCAAGGTTCACACGATCACCGATTTTTGCACGTCCAAAGGTTGTCTTCGAAAGGGTCTCCGGCGAAACATCAACCTTAAAACGCCTGTCATCAATCATGATTACCGTCAAACAAGCACCGCTGACTGAAATGCTGTCCCCGATCCCGGTCCCTTCAAGAGAAAAATCCGCATCAACGGTCATGCGCCGTCCTTGACCTTCCGGCCGTATCTCACGAATCGTTCCGAGACCTTCTATGATGCCTGTAAACATGATTCATCAATTAGATCCCGCAGCTTCACCTGCGGAAGTTTCATAAAATCGTTCAACGATTTTATTTCGGATATACCCTTCGATCATGACATCGTCGCCGAAGCAAAATAGGCACGTTCGGCGGATCCAGAGTGGGAATATCGAAATCAGCGCCGTCGTCCAGACGCGCTGCTTCACCTCCATAGTCTTCGCTGTAA
>JARRRC010000303.1:0-3776 GCA_037381105.1 Desulfobacterales bacterium | reverse complement strand
TCTTGTTGAACAAGGTTATGACGAAGAAGAAATAAACGAAATTCTTTATGGCGAATATGAAGAAAGTAGTGATAACGAAATTGAAATAGACCTTGATTTTAGCCCAACAGAAGATAAACCTTATCAGAATGAATATGCATGTCGTCTTAAACCTCCTGGTGATTTCGATAAATTTTCAAGAATAAATTGTTTTAAAAAATCAGATGGTAAATGTATTGATTATATTTTTGGAATAAAAGATGGGAAAACAAAAGTTCAGGCAATGAGATATAAGAAGAAAATTTGGTCCGAAAAAGATTCAAGAGCGCATTGTTCTGCTCATGATGGAGATTTTGAAGCATGAGTATAAAAATTAAAAATGGTTGTGGTTCTTGTGGAAGAAAAAAAGTTACGAATAAAATAGTGATTAGAAAGAAAAAGAAAAAATCCAGGAAATGATCAATCTCACCAATCCACGCGCTCGAAGATTATGGCAACAAGAAATGACAAGGATGATGGGAGTTCTTGAGCGTGCCTATATTAAAAAATTAAAGCCATTACTCAACAAACAATTTAGAGACGCTTCTGTATTTGTTCTTCATGGAATGACAGATAGTACGGATTATGCCGTCAATAAACGTGAACCTGAACAAAGAGGGTTGCTTCTTGAACATTATAAAAGGGTTACGACAGTATTTGGTAAGAAAGCTTTTAAAATTATCAAAAATAACAAATTCATTTCCCCAACAGAGACAAAAGAACCGTTGGATGAATATTGGAGAGTGATGGATTTATGGGCACAAATGGAAGCAGCTCAAAAAATAGTAAGAATTCAAAGAACAACGAAAATAAAAATAGCGAAAATTATTCAATTCGGAATGAAAGAAGGTGAAAGTCATCGAGAAATAGCCAAAAGAATTGAGAAAACAAGTCGTGCTATAAACTCATATCGAGCGCAAACGATAGCTTTAACAGAAACGCATACTGCCGCTGTTAAATCCGTCGATGCGGCAATTGCAAGCACAAGAATTAAAATGGAAAAAGAATGGATATCATCTAAAGATTTGCGTACCCGCGCACATGACAGAGGTGATGTATTTGATCATTTTAAAAAATTTCCTAATGGCCCAGATGGTGAAAGAGTTGCACAAGATGATAAATTTACAGGAACAGGAGAACTTCTCGATTATCCCGGTGATCCAAAAGGTAGTCCGGCAAATATCGTGAGATGTCGTTGCGTTGTTATATATCACACAGTTCAAAATAATTGAGCAAAGTATATTTAAGAAGAATTTGAATTATCTTTAATTAGAAATGGATGATATAAAAGTTATATTTTTGAAAAAGTGTGACTTTTAAGTTTTTTAACGGATTATCCGATATTAACAATAGAAATTATATTAAAAATCCGTTTTTAACCCGGAGAATAAAATGCCAGAAAATATAGTAAAAACTTACTTGGACGTTCCTTTTGAAGTTGCTGCTGCTGATATTAAAGAAGACGGCACGTTTCGAGGTTATGGCTCTCTTTTTATAAAATCTCCAGACGCTCATCGCGATATTGTTGCTCCAGGTGCTTTCCAGAAAACACTTAAAAGAGGTGGAAGAAATGGAACCGGTATTGCAATGCTTTGGCAACATCGTCCCGATAAAATTCCTGGTGTTTGGGCATCAATGATGGAAGACAAGAAAGGGCTTGATTGTACGGGAAGGTTAGCCCTTAATACTATTCTCGGCAAAGATGTTTATGAAATAATGAAGCTTGCTGCTGAACTTGGAACATTTAAGCTTTCGATGTCAATTGGGTATGATCCGATTGAATATGAAATAGATGAGAAGAAAAGGGTTAGAACCCTTAAAGAAGTTGAGTTGTGGGAAACAAGTATTGTTACTTTTCCGGCCCGAACTGGCGCAACGATAACTACGGTTAAATCAATAGAAGATGCTAAAACTGAAAGAGAACTTGAAAATGTCTTGAGGGATTCAGGGCTTTCAAGGTCGGCAGCTCAGTATTTAGTTAAATTGTGTAAACCATCTCTGAGGGAGTCAGGCGGTGGGGTAGGTGATGAAGCTTGTTTTTTATCTGGAATTCTCGATAGATTGAAAGAAACAAATAAAGATATTGATGATTTTATTCAATCCGTTGAGTTAAAATCTGTTATTCCTTTTAAATCATATCCTCTTGCCGATATCAACTCGGCATGGAATGCAGGCGCTCAAATCAAAGGTGCTACTGTCGAAGACCTTAAGACTATGTGTACATGGTATGATTCTGCAAATTCTGACGTTAAAAGCAGCTATAAACTCCCACATCATACGCAAAACGGTTACAAAACCGTCTGGAGAGCTTGTGCTGCTGCAATGGCGAGATTGTTACAGAAAGGTACAAAAATACCGAGTATGGATAGGAAAGGTTGTTACAATCATTTGGCAAAGCATTACAAGGAATTTGAAAAATCGGTTCCTGAGTTTAAAGATTATGATTATTCGGAATGGTCAAAGATTTTTCCTGAATATGTAGGGATGGCAGAAATTTTAGATAGTTTGGTTGAATTAAATATTTAAAAATTTTAAAAGGAGTAAAATCATGCCTGAATTGAATCCAACAGAGCCTGAAGTCGTAAAAGCTGTACAGGCAGAAATCAAAAAGCTTGGAGACAATACCAAAGCAAACTATGATGAGCTTCGAAAAGCTCATGAGTCGTTGAAGGGTTTAATTGAATCTTCTGAAGGAAAATTTGATGCTTTGGTTAAAGAGCAAATCACGAAGTTGACCGAGGACATTACAACCCGTCAAACCGCAATGGATGCAAAAGCGGTAGAAATTCAAAAAGAACTTGATACGAAATTGAAAGAACTTGCTACAAATCGTATCGATGCCCTGGAAACCGCTATGAAACGTCCTGGTGGCGCTGGTGCGGAAACAATGAGCGCCGAAGAAGCTGCTCAAGAAATGAAAGATGCCAAGGATCTTCAGATTTCTGCTATTGCTGTTTCGGGCAAATCCGAGAAAGGGGCATCGTATAATCTGGTCAAGGATCTTAAAGTTGATGTTGAAATGCTTCGAAATTACAAAAAAGGTTTTGAGGCATTTGTCAGGACAGATGAACGTCTTGCAACACCGGAAACAGTAAAAGCTCTTTCTGTTGGTATTGACCCTGATGGTGGATACACTGTCACACCGACAATGAGCAATAGAGTCGTTCAACGTCTCTATGAAATCGATCCTTTGCGACAACTTGCGTCTGTAGAAACAATTTCTACCAATGCCATTGAATGGTTGGTTGATTATGATCAGGCCGGATCTGGATGGGAAGGGGAAACGTCTGCCGGTTCCGAAACAGACACGCCTAAAATCTTTAAAAAGAGAATTCCGGTCCATGTTGAATACGCAAAACCTCGCGCCACACAGACGCTGTTAGAGGATTCTGCTATCAACATTGAAAATTGGCTTGGCGATCACGTCGCAAGGCGTTTTTTAAGGCTGGAAGGTGGTGCCTTTGTTAGCGGTGATGGTGTCGGCAAACCTCGCGGCTTTCTGACCTATGGTGATTACGATACTGCCGGAACAGATCAGTGGGGAAGAATTGAAAGAACAAATATGGGTGCGGCTGCTGCTTTGACCGCTGACGGTTTCATCGATGTAAAATACAGTCTGATAGAGCAATATCTTCAGAGAGCAACATGGATGATGAATCGTTTGACTGTTGCTGCTGCGATGAAATTGAAAGATGGCCAAGGTCAATATATTTGGAAGCCGGGACTAAAAGAAGATATGAATAGCACTCTTCTTGGTC
>JARRRC010000302.1:0-3777 GCA_037381105.1 Desulfobacterales bacterium | reverse complement strand
GGATTGGTATTGATCGATTGCATTCCTGAAGGTTGGCTGGAATATTTCAGGACAACTCATTCGGATAAAGAAGTCAAAATGTTTAATAAAGTGACTGATCCCGGTCAATATACCGGAATTCTCAAAGATGAGTGGGGGCAGTTTGAACATAATTGTGAATTGATAAAAGGGATAGAAATACCACAAAACATACCGACCCGTATCATCACGGCAACTCAGTATGGCAGGGACCAGCAAAACCTTGGCTACCATCCTGAGGATATGCAGGTCTGGGCGAAAATGCAGGCCGGAATGATGAAAAATGTGAAAGATGCCAGACAAATTATAACAGACAAAAGCGGACATTCCATTCAGTTCAGTGAACCCGGACTTATTATCAACGCCGTTAAAGAACTTGTTGAAATAAACAGAAATAAGCTAAAATAACGTGAGTTTGAGGTCATAAAGGTACCTGCTAAATCATACTGAAACTATTCCCCAATGTCATTCCCGCATGTTTCTGGCGGGAATCCACTGCAAGGGAATTGCAATCAGGTTTTCCCTGATCTGCTGGATTCTCTGGAACGGACCACTTTGCGGTAGCTGTCCCCCGCAGCCAGTGCGGGGCAGGCTCCGCCGGAATGACAATTAAATTTGCAGGAGTTCTTAAATCATACTCATATTAAAATAATGATTCGATCTCTCGCCAATTTAATCAGGAGATAAAATGAAATTTGAAATAAACAAAAAAGTATTTGATCAATTCCCGGAACTGGAAAGCGACCGGTTAAAATACCGCCAGATTACATTCAGAGATTCTGAAACCTTATTTGAATTACGAAAAAATAAAGAAGTTATGAGATTCATGGATACGGAGGCGATGAAATCAATCACGGAATCGGAGAAATTGATAAAATCAATTGGTGAATCCTATTGGATGAACACCGGCATAAGCTGGGGAATTATTGAGAAATCCATAAATGCATTTATCGGATACTTCGGATTTTGGAGAATAGACCCCAAACACTGCATAGTTGAAATCGGGTATTTACTGCATCCGGACTATTGGAGCAAAGGCTATATGAAAGAAACCGCCGCTAAATTGATAGAATTTGGTTTCAGGGAATTACACCTCCACAGCCTCGAGGCGAATGTCAACCCGGAAAATTTGCCGTCCATGAAATTGCTTGAAAAAATCGGATTCAGGAAAGAAGCCTATTTCAGAGAAAATTTCCTGTTTCAAAATGAGTTTAAAGATAGTGTTATTTATTCAGTGTTAGAGAGCGATTTTATAAAGGGATAGAATAACCCCTGTACTCGGCCGCTGCGGGTAACCTGTTACGGGGATTTTAGTAAGCGGTTACCAGAAAGCTGGTAACCTGCTACGAGAAAGCTGACCACTTGATGCCGGGAAGCGGATAACCGGATACTTTTGGCAGAGTAACTTGTTACTCCTGGCCGTGTGGACCGCCTACCGTAAAAAATGGTTAGGATTATTAAATTGTTTTTTCTATATTTTTGCAAGTCACAAAAATATATGCTGATACAGACGGTTTTGTCTAATAATAGGTATCAGAGTTTTTCTCAGATGGTCAACTAATTATAAAGTTAGGTGTAATCAAATAGAGGAAAAAGCTAATGAATTTTTGTAAACAGAAATTAGAGATTTTTTTATTATTTGTTATATTAATCTTAACAAATAATATAATAGCTCAAATATGGTCTAGCCAAAATAGTGGCACATCATTCCATTTAAACAGTGTGTTTTTTATTGATCAGAGTAATGGATTTATAGCAGGAAATAGTGGAATGATCCTTCATTCATCAGATGCAGGAAAGAATTGGAATGTTCAAAATTCTGGTGTTACCAACAATTTGCAAAAAATAGTTTTTTTGAATGACTCATTAGGGTGGTGCGCGGGTTTCAATGGTGTCATCCTAAATACTATCAACAGAGGAAGCAGTTGGGAAATTCAAAATATCAATTCGGGGTATAATCTATTTTCAATATTTTTTCTTAATGCAGATACAGGCTGGGCTTGTGGATCCAATGGGAAATTTCTAAAAACAAGTGATGGTGGAAATACCTGGATCGAAACGACAATAAATCATCCAGTCATGGGTATTCGTCAGCTTAACGATCTGCATTTTGATGATTCACATACTGGTTGGATTGTAGCGAATGGTTTTATCGTATACTATACTACTGATGGAGGCAATAATTGGTCCACATACGGTAGTGGGGCTGGGTATAATATACAATCTATTACGCGGACAACGAATCGTCTTTATATTTGCGCCAACGAAACGCCAAATTTGATATTTAAAAGTGATGGTGAAAATATCTGGAATCACATAAATGGTACTGACTTCATTACGAATTCAATTTTTTTCATAGATGATTTTCATGGGTGGATTGTAGGAGAAAACGGCAATATTTCACATACATTCACCGGAGGAGATAGTTGGTGGAGTCAGCAGGTAAATCTAGGTTCCACTCTTAATGAAGTATTTTTTCTTGATGATACCACTGGTTGGGCTGTTGGAGATAATGGAACGATATTACATACAGATGAAGGTAATTTGGTATCAATTAAAGATTCTCAGAAAGAAGTTGCCATTGAAAATTTTAAATTGAGTCAGAATTATCCAAATCCATTTAATCCGACGACAACTATTAAATATAATTTGCCACAATCCTCAGTAGTGTTATTACAAATATTCAACAATTTAGGGGAAAAGATTAAGACCATATATTCAGGTCCACAAACTAGTGGAAGTCATGAAGTAGTTTTTGATGGTGGTTCGCTTCCCTCTGGAATTTATTTCTATCAAATTACCACCAAAAATTTTACTCAAACCAAAAAATGCTTATTACTAAAGTAGAAACTTGTTGCCACCTAACTCCCGCATAAATGTGAACTGAAGGACATGTGGATTTTTGGATATTAAGCAGAATGCCGGATGAGTCGATTTGGGATATTTGAGAGGTGTGCGCTTCAGTCACGTTATGCTTTCTTATTACCTGTAAAATAAAAATCCTGCTCAAGCAGTGTCGGCCAGCTGGAGCTGTACTGTTCGCTTTGAGGCAGATAACTATTTCGGCAGGATAGCAAATCACGTATCAGGCAATTGTTTCTGTGCTTAGATATTATTGTGGCGGGCGTCGCTAATATCAGCGGTTTTTTGCCCAACAAATCCTGCATATCGTCACCATGTTGGGCAAAAAAGAAGCGGCGAATTCAATAAAAGCATCCGCCGCTCCTTCTCACATCTCACATTTCACTTCTCTTATCCCTAAGCTGCCTCCGATTCCGCCGCCCCCGGCGTTTCCTTGTCCGCCAAAAATTTATTATACAGCAGCAGCGCAATAATGGTAACCACCCCGATACCGCTGAAGATCAGCCACAGCACCCTGGGCTGGTTCAGGTTGTCCACAAAATGCACGTAGAGCTTGGCGCCCAGAATCCCGCCGATGGAGCTGCCGAATACCCCGTAGAGGAACAGGTAGCCCATATACATCGCCTTCTTGTCCGAGGGCGCAATGATGCCGATGTAGCTGATGAACTTGGGATGGGCGGTCATTTCGCCGATGGAGAACAGCACGATGCCCAGCAGGAATATCCAGATGCTGGTGGAGATGGATAATATGGCCATCCCGATGGTGGCGACGGCGATCCCGGAAATCATGGTGGGCAGCGCTTTGGTGTGCTTCACGATGTTGGAGATCAGCAACTGCAGCAGGATGATGGTCCCCGCGTTAATCACCGTCACGTGCTCCACATCGAAAAACCAGTT
>JARRRC010000301.1:0-3795 GCA_037381105.1 Desulfobacterales bacterium | reverse complement strand
AAAATGAAAAAAAGCTATCCCCAAGGCGGCTGGATTTAAAACATAATGAAATCTCATCAGATGTTTTTTCTGGAGATGATTAAAATTTTTTAATGAGCTTTTCATTTGCGAACTTAATGGAAGCAAGCGGTTTGTCCCTTTTATAAGGATGCTTAGGGAAGCGGTCAGGTTTGCAGCCACCAGCAGCCATGCAGCGGTTTGCCCTGTCGTCTCATTGCCTTCGTCATCTTTTTTGATGCGCCGTCTGTTATGATCATCATGATCATGGTGTTCCGTGATATTCTCATGTCGTTTATAATAGGCTCCAAACCGCTTGTTATCGTCAGCCGCCAATAGGCTTGGGTAAACGTGGAAAGCTAACACTATCAAAGAAATTATAATAACAAACAAGTTTCTGTTAAACATTGGCGACGATACAAGTGCCGGCAGTTCTTTTTTTAGATTTCTCATAATATTGAGCCTTTCAAATGGAATTTAAAATCACCGAAAAATCAGTTAGATGAAGCAAAGATTTAATCGTCATAATGATCGATGGAGGATCGCTTCCCCTCTTTGTCATGCCATTTTCCCTTAAGGGCTTTCCAGATTCGGGTCAAGCAGTTGAAAAATAACGAAATTGTCAAAAGGATAAGAGCGGCCGCACAGGCAATACATTTCCATACCCATCGGATAAAATCCACAGCTCGATTTTCCGGCAAATCGGATATTTTTAGTTTGAATTCGTTCCTATTCCTGTCCCCCTTCCCGAAAGTATGTGTTCTCGTCGTTTTTTCCTTGCCCGGCCATCTTTTCTTTTCCTCCTGCGGCCCGCTTCCGGTCATGCAATCATGAAGTGATAGTTTAGGGCAGTAATATCTGGTCTGATCCCACTTCGGCAACTGCTGTAAATTCCCAAGGAATCGCCGTCTGTTCGAGGTGAATTGCTCAATTTGTCGTGAGTCAATGAATAAGATGTCTTCTAAAATAATACAATACCCCTTGCTGACAGTGTTCGGTCCCACATGCGTTTTCCAAATCATTTGACCATTTGCTTTTTTTATTATTTCATATTTATGAAGCATAAAAGCAATATCTCCTGTTGCTCTTTTGGTAGAGATATCATCCCAACACTGTCCGGGCTTTTCCTTAAAAATCCTGCCTTCTTCATCAACGCCTCTACCGACCATCCATAACTGCATTTCTTCTTTCGCAAGTCTCTTTCCGGTACTGCAATGATATACTTCAAACCCTCTGCAATAATATTTCGTTTTCAGCCACTCCGGGAATTGTTTTAGATGATTGATAAACTCTCCTTTTAAAAATCCAATTCGATCACTTTCTGCCGGACCGATGAACAGGATCATCCCTTTCTTGAAGCATCTTCCCTCTTGGAGTCTTCCCATACCAAAATGGGCCCCCCATCTCAACTCGCCGGTATCGGATTCAATGATTTTATACTCATCCAATCTGTAAAAACTTTCTTTCATTTTTTTAGTGCCTTTTAAAGCATGTGAAAATTTCACTCCATTTATTTATCGGTATTTTTTGGCATCTTTAGGTATTTTTGCTCCCTCTGTCTATGTATTCTATTCATATAACCTCCTTTCCAAAGGAGTGTTTTTCGAAATAGATGAATTCAGTTCTTTATCAACGGCATCCATTCACAACTTCTTATGAATGCAATCACATCTTAAAAGAACAACAATCTGTATCGTTGCAGTAGGATATGGTTAAAAGGTTAGCAGAGAATGGAGAGGTTTCGTAAAAAGATCGGCGAAGACAGGGCACTTACATTGACATAAAATGCGTCAAAATCCTTAAGGATATGATGAGTGGAGGGATAATCGAAGAGAGTAGATAGGATGAACGCGATATCATGAATTTTCACATTGGCTGTGAGGTTTTTAGAGTTGGATGCTTTGAGAGATTGGCCCTCTTCTAAATCACAGCTTTTGCAATGAGACCCTGAACAACGATGATGAAATGGTACCCGTGTGTTTGTTTCTGTTTTATCTTGAAGACTGTGCGAGCATGCTCTTCCACAGAAACAGGCTTCGGCCATAACAGCATTTGCAAAAACACCTAATATTAAAAAGATTAAGAGAGATGTTTTAAAAAATCTTAATTTTTTAAAAACAATTCCTATCATAACAGATACTTTCAATATAAAGGGGGTATTAACCTCAAAACCGAGTTTTAAATTACACTTAAATTAGAGAATTAATCAAGAGAATTCAGCATAGACCTGATTCCTTTTGGGTAAATGCCGCCATTTGACACTTTTTATTCATACCAAACTATCAAGTCCAATTAACAGGTGATGATGTGGTAGCCAACACTGAGCGTGAAGCTAAGCGGCAGCGGGTCCGCCGAAGTGGATGTTTGATAACCCAAGCAGGGCGTACTCTATAGCCGCAAATCCTGTCATCAAGCCTTATACACCTTCCAAAGATAGCACTTAAGCGGCTCTGCAACGGTATCGGGGTCAAAATGATCATCACCGTAAAGGAGGTTAACACAGGGTTCTTTCCATCGATAATCCGGTGGAGAGTATCATGGCTATAGTGGGCTGAAACATCTAAGGTTGGGATCAGTGGCTGAAAACACATTGTCAAATGCAACGGTTCCTCTCTTCGTGGTAAGACAAAAAACCCAATTGTTTATTGATGTATCTCGCGCAGATTCAATGCCGGTTTTGGAAAGAATTCTGTGTCCAACCAATATTTCGCAAATCGCCGGCACCCCTTTGCGCCATGCAGCAGCCATTGCTGAGCGCTTTGATGCAGTTCTGACCGTATTGAAAATCAGAGAAACAGACAAAGACACGGACATTTCTGAAGATCAAGAAAAATTGTGTGCCTGGATTGCAGATACGGTAAAAGTACAATGCGATGTTAACCCGGTAGTTCGAAATGGACATGCCGCTGAACAGATCATCTCCCATGCCGAGGAAAACAAGGACGATCTTATCGTTTTAGGTGCCAATCATCAGAAGTTTTTAGAAGCAACCTTTTTCGGAAGAACCACGGAACTGGTGACGCGGCATGCTCCGTGCCCGGTTTTGGTTACACCACGCTTTTCAACATCGTAATGCTTTTTTAATGGAGATGTCCTCCTGACTGCATAAGCTCACTCGTCTTCATTCTTTTTCCGGTTCGTAGCTTTCGGCATTATCAAAGCGGATCACTTCCATCTGATGTGTTCCTTTCTGTGACGAACTAATAAGTGATTGGAAATAATTCTTGCATATTAGATATTAGAATGAATTTACAGATACATTTAAGATATACGAACACCCAAAAATCATAGTAAATTCATGGTTAAGCTCTTTAAAGCTGGTAGTTAAGATGATCCAGATATTCCTTAAAAAATGTCATTAAATCTTCCACTGTCCCGATTCTCTGTCTGATCTCCTCGACAGAATAATGAGTGCTAACATATCTGGCGCAAGCCTCAATTAGAAATTCCATCTCTTCTTTATCATCAGTTATGGAATCCAAAGTCATGAGTGTCTTGAAAGCATTCTTGATCTCATTTAGCATTTTATATTCAGCCATAGTACCCTCTCTTATTCTTTTATACAATTTTTTATCATTCAAATATAAATAAAAACAAAAAGGGTAAACTCTGTCAAATGTATTTATCCTTAATAAAAAACGATATCAAAAATATAAAATTTCTGATATTTACACTTTATAGCAGAAATCAAAAGATTGGCTAAGGTTGTGATATCGTATTATGGTATCACAGAAATCTTGATACTTGAACGTAATTTCAGGTATCAAAGGTCGAGGCGACTCTTACCGAGTATATTTT
>JARRRC010000300.1:2358-6160 GCA_037381105.1 Desulfobacterales bacterium | reverse complement strand
ATAATCACTCCTATGCACGCCAAAGACGTGAAGAACTATTAATTTCGCATCCCACTTAAAGCGCATATCAAATGCCACTTTGGCAGCATTGTCACAGTTAGGTGAAGCTGTTGTGGCAAGCAGTATTTTTCTAAACATCGGTCACCTCCTTATTTCACATTGTTTAGGGACACCATGAATAAATTGCCTTTTATTTGGCAACTTTTTCATAATGTTCACCAGCGGTCTCATTTGACATTTCCGAGAATTTTCTGAGGAGTTTTCTCAAAGGTGTACCCCATTTCATGGTATGAGACCATATCAGAATGTAGATTAATCTTTCTGAATTTATCCGCCAATAAAAACAGGAGATCATTTTTAAGTAGTTTAGTTTTGATTTTATCAAGTTGGAGGTTATCTATTATTTTTAAAGCATTTTCTATGCCACATTTTAAAAAATTAAATATAATAATAATATTCAGGAATAGAATATAATTTTGGGGAGGAGGAATGATTTGTAAAAGATGTTTTAACGATGGCTCTAAAGAGATACAGGTTTTGGACAACACGCCCATGAACTCGCGGGATAGAATCGGAGTAAAATCCGAATTTTGGCACCAAAGTTGCAAGCTTATAATTTCAGAATTGTTTCAGTGCGATATAGACATAAAATACGTCCGAATCCCAAAAATAGAAACCCTCTCGCTGTTATGAACAAATAATGCTAAAAAAGGAAAAAGGCAAAGGTTTATAAATATTGCGGCAAGGCGTTGCCGATTTCAGACAAAATCCTAAACAAACAGAAGTTATCTGGTCATCAGAACTGAATCACCTTTATAAAGGACCGTATCTAGAAAGGAAATGTTTTAATAATGAGTTGCCATCTTTTCGATGCTGAAATGGACCTTCCATACCCATCAAACCAAGAATACTTCAATATTATATTGGACAGTATCGAAGAGGGCGTCTTTACTGTTGATTTAGAGTGGTCGATTACGTCATTCAACAAGGCGGCGGAAAGAATTACAGGGGTATCGAAGGAAGAAGCTATCGGACGGTTATGTTCGGAAGTCTTTGGCAGCAATGTATGCAATACAATGGATTGTGCAATCCGAAAGGCCATGAACACCGAAACTCCGATTATAAATATGCCCGTTTACATTCTCCGTTCAGATGATAAACGAATCCCCATCAGTGTCAATGCTTCGATATTAAAAGACCGCACTGGCCATGTGATCGGTGGTGTCGAAACCTTCAGGGATTTATCCGCTATCAGCCGGTTGCGAAAATCAATTGAAAAACATCACTCTTTTGAAAATATGGTGATCAAGAATCAAAAGATACTCGAGATTTTTTCAACCCTCCTTTTAATTGCCGACAGCGATTGCACCGTTTTAATAGAGGGAGCCACCGGTACGGGAAAAGAACTTCTAGCCAAGGCCATTCATAACAACAGCCCCCAAAAAAACGGACCTTTTGTACCTGTCAATTGTGGGGCGCTTCCCGATGCCTTGATCGAATCAGAGCTTTTTGGATACAGGGCCGGTGCGTTTACCGACGCAAAAATGGACAAACCCGGTCGTTTTGCACGGGCTCAGAACGGTACCATTTTTTTGGACGAGATCGGGGATATCTCTACCGCCTTGCAGATTCGTCTTCTTAGAGTTCTCGAGGAAAAAATTTATGAACCCCTGGGATCCGTAAAGCCCAAAGTAACCAATGCCAGGGTTGTGGTGGCAACCCATCAGGAACTGGATAAACTGGTTGAAGAAAAGAGATTCAGAGAGGATCTGTTTTTCCGCATTAACGTGATGAAATTGAAACTGCCGACGCTCGCGGAACGAAAAGAAGATATTCCTCTTTTGGTGAACCATTTTATCGAGCGCTTCAATCGTGGAAAAAAGAAAAAAATTCTGGGTCTCACCCATGAGGCAATGGCATCGGTAATGCTTTATGACTGGCCCGGCAATATCCGAGAACTTGAAAATGCCATAGAACACGCGTTTGTTCTCTGCAAGGAAGAGCTGATTCGTCTGCGACACTTGCCGGACAGACTATTATCGGAAATAAATGCCATTTTTGCGACCAATGGTACCACACTTAAAGATATCGAAAAGAACGCGATCTTACAGGCTCTCCAAAGAAATAATTGGAAAAAAGCCGCAACGGCAAAAGAGCTTGGGATCGACAAAAACACCCTTCGCCGGAAGATCATACGTTACGGTATCAAGTGAAATAATAAAGGAAAAAGAAATGGTTAAAAAAAGCATATCAAAAGAAAAGCAGGGGTTAACCGTACTGACACCGGAAAATAATTTCCGATTCGAGTGTCGTCCGGGCTTTGATTGTTTTACCCGGTGTTGTCGCAACATTACCATTGTTTTGACGCCCTATGATGTCCTCCGCATGAAAAATGCGCTGAACATATCTTCGGGGGATTTTTTGGCAGACTATACCATGTCAATGATCGGAGACACAGGCCTTCCCGTGGTTCTTTTGAAAATGAAAGATGATGATGAGAAAAACTGCCCCTTTGTGACAAACCGGGGGTGCACCATTTATTCGGATCGTCCCTGGTCCTGCCGCATATACCCCTTGCAGCCGGAAAGTTCCAAAATAACCGAAAAGGCCGGCAAGCAATACTATTCTGTTATGGATGTTCCCTTTTGTCTGGGCCTCGAGGCAGATCGGTCTTTAACTCTGGCAGAGTGGATTGAAGAACAGGGGGTTTCTGTTTACCAGGAGATGGAAGCGCTGTTTAAAGCAATTACCACCAACGAATTTCTCATGAAAAATAAGATTACGAACAAAAACATCCAGGAGATGTTTTACATGGCCTGCTATGATTTGGATCGTTTTAAACGTTTTATACTGGGAAGTACATTTCTCGAGCGCTTCGAGGTGGAACCGGAAGTCGTGGAAAAAATAAAGGGGGATGATGTGGAACTCTATTATTTCGCCATGAGGTGGCTTGAATACGGTCTGCTCGGGCAGCATGTGCTGAAGGTCAAACCGGATGTCATGGAGGCCAAAAAGCAAGAGCTGGAAATAAAATGATCGATCAGGCATTGATGCATCCCATAAATAACCGGACATTTCGGTTTACCTGCCACAAAGACTTGCCCTGTTTTACGAGATGTTGCGCCAATCTTAATTTGGTGCTCACGCCTTATGATGTCCTTCGCCTAAAAAACAGGCTCAAGCTTCCATCCGATGTCTTTTTAGACCGTTACGCCACCAGCTATGTCGATGAAAAATACGGGGTTCCGGTGGTCAAGCTCAAGATGAACAGCGATGAAAACCGCCGGTGCCCTTTTGTGAGCCCGGAAGGATGTGTTGTCTATGAAGACCGCCCCGGTGCCTGCCGCCTCTATCCTTTAGGGCGGGCCGCATCGAAGATTCATGAAGGCTTAGAGGCGGGAGAGTATTATTTTATGGTGAAAGAGTCCCACTGTCTTGGATTCAATGAAAAGCGGGAATGGATGGTTCAGGAGTGGCTCTCGGATCAGGGTCTGGATGAATACAATGCCATGAATGACCTTTTCATGGACATTACGGCCGGCCGTCAGTCAAAAACCATCAAAAGGCTCAGTGACCGCCAATTGCAGATGTATTACATGGCCAGTTACAGCATGGATGATTTCAGGCGTTTTGTGTTTGAAACTTCGTTTCTGAATCGGTTTGACATATCTCAAGATATTTTAGACCGCATCAAAACCGACGAAACGGAACTCATGGCGTTTGCCCGTCAATGGCTCAAATTCTCTCTTTTTGGAGAAAAAACACTTCAATGGGTGGTTAATCAATAATATCGTCTTTCAGG
>JARRRC010000300.1:0-2327 GCA_037381105.1 Desulfobacterales bacterium | reverse complement strand
ACCATACTGGCAGGGGTACAAATTTGCCCGTGTCGGGATCCAATCGGCAGCGATACGACGCATGAGTTGCCTGTTCTTCCCAAATCCGTTTCCAGCCCTCAACAAAATAGGAACAGTCATCATTAAAACAAACGTAAAAAAATTCATTGGGCCAGGTCGAGGCGATGGGAACTTTCCATTTCTTCATCTCCTGTCCACAATGGGGACATAGCGGTGCTTCTTTGGATGTCATCTCTTTTTTTCCCCTTAATAAAAGCTTGCCCTTATTGCCTGATGATCTTTATATAAAAAAAGCTTGAAAAAATCTACTTGAAATTATCGGGTCGCAACGACTATATATGCATAACGTTTAAAACGTATCATGGAAGAAAGGATAAATCATGACAACGGTTATCGAAAAGGATGACGCCCCCCGCGATTATTACAAAGCGACTTTGGAAAACGGTTCACTGGTCATGGAGCCGCGATGCGCCTGCGGTAATCCCCTTAATGACGATTACGTCTGTGACAAATGCAACAAAAAGTGTCATTGCCGTCAAATCATCTGTGACAATGAAACCACATTAGAGCTGGTCAAAAAATATATCAGAAAGTCACCCCAGTTTTCAGCATTCACAGTCAAACTTGCTGATTCGATTTGAGAATTGCCTGCTTCCATATGGTTCTATGATCCCATAAACCGAAATATTCGGGCTAGACCGAATCTTGAATATCTTTTAACTTTCGAATAGCTGCATCGATCATTTTTTCGCCCCCGATTCTTTCATTGGCTTCGACCATGGCCGGTAGAGCCCTGACGTCGTTGAATTTGCCCAGTGCATCTCCAGCCCAATTGACGATGTGAGAACTCTTATGTGCAAGAAGGCGCAACAGCAGGTCATAGGCGGCGGGGCTTTGAATATTTCCGAGTACCGACACAATTCCGGTTTTTATGGGATCAAACGCTTTGTTTTTGGAGAAGGCCTCTTCAATATAAGATATGGCGGTTGCTCCCAGCTTTTCCAAAAAATTCAGACTGGCTCCGGAGGCGTAGGCAAATCCAAACATGGATATGTCTATCAGGGCTCGAATGGCCGTGTCTGTTTTATAAGCAAAAAGAATTTCAGGAACAAAAAGACCTGCCCAGGAATATTTGCAGGCCAATGGCAAAAGATACGGGATGCTTTCAGGTCCTGTTGCTTCGAGTTGGTTCAGAGTGTCCTTTAATGCCGTCTTTCGCAGTTCAAGACCCTGGGAATGCTTTTCCGGAAACAGATCCGGATCATCCGCCGTTTGAAGCTTTTGTACAAGAACAGCAATTTTGGTATTTACCTTAATAGGATACAGGGCCTCATAATCTTTGGCCTTCAAAGCAATCCAGTATTTCTGCAGCCAGGTGAGGGGAGGGTAATAGTAGGACAATGAGGGCTTGTCGATTTCCGCGTCCCGATATCGCCCGTGTTCGATAAAGAATGATTTTTCCGATTCGGCGACGTCCAGCCTCCGTCTGCAAATCTCGATCGCCTTCCGGCTATTACCGGCATACAGATGACTGGTCGCTGCGATATCGTGAAGCCTGTCCTCGTTCGGATAACGCTCGATCAACTTGGATGCAAAGCGAATCGCTTCGTCATATTGCCTTGAACCCAGAAGGCTGAATGCTTTTTCAATGCGTTTGACCAATCTTTCTTGCTCTTTTTGCTTTGCTTTGAGAGCCGTGTCATTAGCATGCCCGGCTGCTTCATGCTTTTTCAAACAGCATTGCTTGTATTTTTTTCCGGAGCCGCAGGGACAAGGTTCATTTCTGCCGACTTTGCCCGGCGGCGGAGCAACTGCTTTTTCCCGTTCCCGTTCAGCCTGGGCCAGCAGGTCGTCGCGCATTTGAAACAGTTCTTTCTTAGTGATGCCGAAGTGTCGGGCGATGACATCCGGATCCCCTCCCTGAAGGAGCTGCAAAAGAGGTTCAAACTCTTCTTCCGACAGGGTATTAAATTTCATGTTACTGGAATCGCGCATAAAAAATCTATTTTAGTTGTAAGATTTTCTGGCAACGGCTAAATTTTTTCGAAAAATTCAATGCAAGCACGTGCAAAACCGGCTTCGTAGGCCTGAAAATCGAAACTTGTATCTCCCAGGTGTATATTTACAATTTCGGCACGAAATATATCCCAGTTGGTTGGAATCCCTCCGGCCTGATAAATAGCAGCCAGTTCATCATAATCCGCCTCGTTTATGGCAAACTCACCGCCATTTTTATATCCCCGGTAAAACCAATTCTTATGTTTTCCTTTATCGCTCATCACCATTATTGTCGATTTCTCGGGCCAATGTTTGGCAGTGTCCATCCA
>JARRRC010000299.1:0-5926 GCA_037381105.1 Desulfobacterales bacterium | reverse complement strand
CAGCATGGGCAGGGCAAAGCCGTCGGCAGCGTTGAAATAGCTGATCCCCAGGGACGGACTCCATTGGTACTTTTCCACGAACTGGAACCCGCCCTGCCCCTTGTCATAGGCAAAGAACAGATAAACGGATATCAGCAAGGTGATTCCGGAGCAGACGGCGCTGACCCACTTGATGGCGTCCTTCTTATCGTCCGGGATAAAAAGGATGATCAAAAGCCCCCCCACACAGCTGAGCAGAATCATGGACAGATACGGAAAATGAGCATATGCCATGTGCATTTGGATATGTCCCTAAAAGAAAAAGTAAAGTGCAAGCAAAACGATAACAACAAACATCGCCATCAATTTGTACTGAATCATTGAAAGATGAAGATCGGAAAACATCCGGCCGCTTTTTATGGTACCTTCGCACATCGCGTCGATGCTTCCGTCTATGACCTGGTTGTCATTTTTTGTGCACGCATTGGATACCCCCCGGTAAATCACGACGTTTAAAAGCCACCGATACATCCGGTCAATGTACCACCGCTCGAGAAACAAAGATTTTATTGACGGAATCCGCTCGGCAAAACCGATTTGATTGGCGCCGCTCCGGCCGAATTCCACCCAGGTCACAATGAGCCCGACGGCGGCCAGACTCAAGGATACATATAACAGCCAGTCCGGGTGGCTTCCGGCGATCTCTTCCATGCCGGCAGTTTGCCCGGTGAGAAAAACCTCCAGCATCTTTTTGCCGAAACCCAGCACCAGGGTGACGGCGGCAAGAATGATCAGCGGCCATGCCATCTCCCGGTAATGATGATGTTCCGCTTCTTCGTTGTGCGCGGACAAAGGGTTCTCATGTGCGTTCTCATATTCGGCATTTTTCGGAAAAAGGATAATAAAGATCAGCCGGAATGCATAGTAAGCCGTCAAAAAGACCCCCGAAAGTCCGGCTATCAGCCATATGGGATTATCCAGGTTCGCCAATTGCGCGATGATCATTTCCTTGCTGAAAAAGCCTGAAAACGGCGGAAGGCCCGACAAAGCGGCGGCGCCGATAACCATGCAGATCATGGGAATTTTCAAACCGCGGCCGCCCTGTCTCCCGATTTCAAACATGTCGTTCGTTTCATATTGATGGATAAAAACACCCGAGCAAAGGAACAGTAAGGCTTTGAATCCGGCATGAGTGGTCAGGTGAAATACCCCGGCCACATAACTTCCCGCACCCAGCCCCATAATCATGTATCCCAGCTGGCTGATGGTGGAATAGGCCCAGACCTTTTTGATATCCCGGCTCACCATGGCCATTGTGGAGGATAAAAGCATGCTGATGGTACCGATGGCCAGGCAGACGGTCATGGCTGTAGGCGAATAACTGAAGAAAGGAAAAAGACGGGCAAAAAGATAAACACCCGCTGCCACCATGGTGGCCGAATGCAACAGTGCACTGACCGGTGTGGGACCTTCCATGGCATCCGGAAGCCAGGTCAGCAAAGGAAATTGAGCGCTTTTTCCAACAACCCCGCCAAAGATCAAAAGGGCCGAAAGCGTGATCAGTCCGGGCGCCATTTGCGCCTTCACTGCGGGGCTGTTCATTTTTAAGATATCCAGATTCCCCAAATTCATCAATACCAGCAACAGACCGAGCAAAAAGGCCACATCACCGAGACGCGTCATGACAAATGCTTTTTTTCCGGCCTCGCTGGCACTGAATTTTTCGTACCAGAAGCCGATGAGCAAATAAGAGGACAGCCCCACCAGTTCCCAGAAGACATACAACTGGAACATGGAAGATGACAGGGTGAGACTGATCATGGCCCAGGCAAAAAGCGACATGAATCCGTAATAACGGGAGAATCCCCGGTCTCCGGCCATGTAGCCAAGGGAATAGACCTGAACCAGAAAACAGATGACGGCAACAATCAAAAGCATCCAGAGGCTTAAGGGGTCCAGAAGAAAACCAACGGGAATGGTGATATAACCGGACACCAGCCATTTCCCGGTATACTGGATGGATGTTTTCAGATGCCAATATCGGATCAAAAGAAAAAGAGCGCCTGCCAGGGAACCGGTAACGGCCCCGATGGAAAGCCCTGCGCTGAGCCGTTCTCTTTTTCGGGTAAAGACCATGATCAGCACAAAGGCAACAAAGGGAAGCAGCGCCGTCACAGCAGTCGTTACAACGGTCCAGTCTTTTATCGGTGTCAAGGTCATAATCTCTCGTTATTCAAATTGATAACCACAAGGGGATATAAACGCGAAAATGATACGGCCTCGGAAAACAAGAAGTTAAGAAG
This sequence comes from Desulfobacterales bacterium, assembly GCA_037381105.1. Taxonomy (GTDB): domain Bacteria; phylum Desulfobacterota; class Desulfobacteria; order Desulfobacterales; family UBA11574; genus UBA11574. The sequence continues at coordinate 3,644 of JARRRC010000299.1, read as the reverse complement.
GTTAGAAAATCAGAAGGTCGGAGGTTTCCAGATTTCCCAACCTTCTTACCTTCCCACCTTCTCACCTTCTGCTTTTCGGCTCTCTGCCCAAACCCTATGCCCTATGCTGCTTTCTTGCCATCAATTATAGACTTCCGGGTCAATAGACCCTCTGCGCCGATAAGCACACACAATCAACGCCAGCCCCACGGAAACTTCGGCCGCGGCGATGGCCAGAATGAATATTACGATGGCTTGTCCTTCCATGTGCTGCCAGCGCAAGGCTGCGCCGATAAATGCAACGGCTCCTGAATTCAGCATAATTTCCAGGCCCAGAAGAATCATGATCAGGTTCCGCCGCGTCACCGCACAAAACATGCCCATCAAAAAAAGGATTCCGGCCAATAGAACAACATGGCTGTAGGGTACTATCATGTTCCGTCCTCATTCTTTTTTTCGGTATTCTTCCCGAGATATAAAACAGCAACCACTGCGATCAGCAGAAGCAAGGAGACGATTTCTACGGCCAGCCAGTGTGTCCGGAAAAGATAGTTTCCGAAGAACATGGGTTCGGCAACAGCCGGTTTCAGCGGAATCCGGCTGTCCGGATCGCCCATAATCATCAGAGTGCCTGCCACAATAAATACAATACATATTCCAACAGCCGGGATCCATTGGCGAAACGGAAAAAACTGTTCTTCGAACGCTTCAACCTTCAGCATCATAATGATAAAAAGGAATAAAACCATAATGGCACCGGCGTAAATGATCACCTCCAGTGCCGCCAATAGGGGCGCTCCCAGAAGGTAGAACAGCATGGCACTTCCGAAAAAGGAAATGATCAGGTACACCACCGCATGCACCAGATTGCGCCGGGTAACGGCAAAGCCCGTGGATACGATGATCAAGGCCGCCAGCAGATAAAAGATAATGGTGTATATTGTCATAGTTTTAATCCAACACCCGACTGCTTTCGGTTCGATGATTGATGATTGATCGTTTAAATCGTTAAGATCGTTTGGTTCGTTTGGTTCGTTAGGATCGTTGGATAATTTTCAATTCTTAATCCTTCAATCCTTGATCCTTAATCCTTTCACCTTTGAACTTTGAGCCTTGAGCCTATTTTCTCTTTCCTCTTTCCTATTTTCTGTTTTCCGACTTCTCATCACCTGACATCTGAACTTTAATTTTTATGCATTCTTCAAATCAGGCCGAATATTTCATGAAAATTCAGAAGAAAAAATATGATTTCATCCTTTTTTAATAAACAATGCTTCTTCTGAATTTTCATGAAATTTCCGGTCTAAGGTAGATTACTCTTAACATCCACCGGTTCTTTTTCCTGAATATGGGCTCCCTTGTCCCCCGCATCCGTTACCACCCCTGCATGTTGATAGAAATTGTATTCCTTGTCTTTACCTCCGTGGTCCACGAGCAGATCTTCTTTTTCGTAAACCAGGGTTAAAATCTGCATAAACCGCAATAAATGCAGCGGCCGAAGTTGATACGAAACCAGGTGGCGTAACGTCTGCCGTCTTCTCGTTCCGCCGACTGCATGGAGATGCAGCTCACCGGGCACGCTGCCGAGCACAGGTAGCAGGCGACACACCGTTCCCCGCCGTCCGGGTCCCGGGTCAAGATGATTCGGGCCCGGGTCCGCTCCGGCAAAGGTCGTTTGTATTCCGGATATTGTTCGGTAACGGGCTTTCGAAAAAGGTGCTTGAAGGTCGTGGCAAATCCGTCTGCAAACCCTTTCAAAAGCTCCAGAGCCTCTGTAAGGGGTTCAACCTCCTCGCCCGAATTCTTTTCAATATGCTGCTGATCGTTGTCTTCCGTCATAAGTTTTCCTTGTGAAACGATTTCACGGGGTGAAGTTAATTTGTTAAATCGTTAAAACGTTAAATCGCTTAGATCGTTAGGATCGTTAGATTGGTTTTATTTATTCTATTGGTTCTATTGGTTTTATTGGTTAATAGGAATTGTGAACTGTGAATAGTTAGTTGTTTATTCAGTATCATTGAAGTTCAACGGTTCACCGATTATTGCTCACTGTTCATATTGTTTCCGCCTTCTGACTTCCGACTTCTGACCTCTGTCTTCTGTATTCCTTTATCCTTTATCCTTTCACCTTTGAGCCTTGAGCTTTGAACTTTTTTGTGATCACCCCCTGAGACATGACCGGCTATGTTTCAAATTCCAGCCGGGTCACCGATATGATCAGCGGCAGGTCAAGCAACTGTTCGACAACCGCATCGGAAATACGGACATCGGTTTTGAGGTAAATGATGTTCATCTTTCCGGTTTCCTCCCGTCCAAGATGCATCTGGTCGATTCTGATTTTTCTATTGCCGAGCAGTGATGAAAAACTTCCGATAGCGCCGGGTTTGTCAAGGGTGTATATCAGTGCCAGGTGACCTTCAGGGATCAGCTCGAGCCGGAAGTTGTTAATCTTTACGATTCTCATTTTATCTTTGCCAAAGAGGGTTCCGGATACCGAATGGGTCACTTTGGGCGTTGCAACACGGACGGTGATCAGGCTGATGTATTCCTCCGGCGTATCACTTTTTATCTCTTTGACTCTTATCCCTCTCTCCTTTGCAAGGATCTGGGCATTGACGAAATTGACATCATCTTTCACCACCGGTGCCAGCAAACCTCTCAATACCGCCGTTGAAACCGGCGTCAGGTCGAGTCCTTTGAAGTCTCCGGCATATTCAATGGTAACTTCTTCGATTGGTCCACGGATGAGCTGGGACTGGAGGGTGCCGATGTGATCGGCCAGGGTCAGCAGCGGTTTCAGTTGTTTCAGAAGATCACCGGTGACCGACGGGACATTGACGGCGTTCATAATGGTGCCGTATTTGAGATAATCGATCATCTGACGGGCGACATCCACGGCCACTTTGGTTTGGGCTTCCATGGTGGAAGCACCGAGGTGCGGCGTGCAGATCAAACGCTCATGTTGAATCAGCGCGCATATACCGGGCGGTTCCGTTTCAAACACATCCAGCGCCGCTCCAGCCACTTTCCCTGACTGAAGGGCGTCATAAAGGGCGTTCTCATCGACAATACCGCCTCTTGCACAGTTGACGATCATGACCCCGTCTTTCATTTGATCGAAAGCGTCCTTGTTCAACAAGCCGATGGTCTCCTTGAATTTGGGGACATGTACCGTGATGTAATCGGATCTTCGGTACAATTCTTCAAGGGTTACGCTTTCAAGGCCGGCCTTTTCAAACTGCTCGCGCGTGACATAAGGATCATAAACAATTACCTGCATTTTCAAGCCGCGTGCAAGATCGGCGACAATGGAGCCGATTTTTCCATATCCGATAACGCCGAGGATCTTATTGTAAATTTCTCTTCCCTGAAGTTTTTTCTTGTCCCAGCGTCCGGCTTTTAACGATGCGGTTCCTTCGGGAACATTTCGAGACAGCGCCATTAACATGCCGATGGCATGTTCGGCCGTTGTGATAACATTGCCGCCGGGCGTATTCATCACAATGATGCCGCGTTTGCTCGCGGCCGGAATATCCACATTATCAAGACCGATGCCCGCGCGTCCCACCACTTTAAGGCGTTTTGCGGCATTCAAAAGATCTTCGGTTACTTTGGTGGCGCTTCGGATAATCAGGCCGTCATATGCTGCAATGATGCTTTTGAGC
>JARRRC010000298.1:0-5570 GCA_037381105.1 Desulfobacterales bacterium | reverse complement strand
TTGAACTCAAGGTTGTCATTGTCATACTCGGAATTCTTGCCGGGCTTATCATACCTCGGATCATGGGCCGTCCCGAAGAAGCAAAACAACTTAAAGCCAAAATGACAATGGAGAGCCTTGAAACGGCATTGAAATTATATAAGCTTGATAACGGGATGTATCCGGATACCGAGCAGGGATTGCAGGCCCTTGTTGAGCAGCCCGAAGCAGGAACGCTGCCCAAAAATTGGCGCAAAGGCGGATACCTTGAAAAAGGTAAAGTTCCGAAAGATCCATGGGGTAATGAGTTCATCTATCTTTCTCCCGGTGCTCACGGTGATTATGACATCATTTCATACGGTGCAGACGGTGTCCAAGGAGGGGAAGACAAAAACAAGGATATTAACAGTTGGGAAATTGAATAAGCATCATGTCTTACTCTTTTTCCTTATCAGGCAACCGATATTTACGAATGCAGAAATTTTGATTAATCTTAAAAAAATCTCTTTCACCCAAACCTTTATGCACGGGCTAAAAAGAATCAAAGGTTTTACGTTTATCGAACTTATTGTTGTTATCTCTTTAATCAGTATCATGCTGTTTTTGGCTATCCCTAAATTTCGGAGCAATATTCTGTCGAACAGCACCAAAACGGTTTCGCGCTGGATTCTGATAAAAGTTCCCGATTTAAAGGAAAAAGCCCAAAAAGAACAAAAAAGATATATTCTCCATGTCGATTTTGATTCCAACAAATTATGGGTAACCTCCGAAACGATGTCCGATGAACCGCTTCAATCCGAAGAGATCAATGGATATCAACTGCCGGAGGACATCAAGCTATTGGATGTTGAATATCCGGATCAGGAGAAAATTTCAGCAGGACAGGCTCGAATTTATTTTAATGAAAAGGGGTACTCCGACAAAGCAATTATCCATATAGAAAACGATGATAACGAAAGGCTTTCTTTTCTAATTGAACCTTTTTTACGACGGGTTCGTTTATACCGACAGTATGTCGGGTTTTCCGATTGAATAAAATAAAGCAATAGATGACAAAAGATCCAAGCCGGGGGATCGAAAGCGAAATGAAAAAGTCGATAATCCAAAATACAAGAAAATCCGACAAAGCCGAGCAGGCCATGAATCAGATCATAAGGTGTCAGAAGGGCTTTACGCTGCTTGAGATTATGGCCGCCATATCCATTATCGCCATTGTTCTTGTGAGTGTATACAAATTGCACGCACAGACCATTGCCATGAACCAGGAGGTCAGGTTTTATGCAACCGCTCCCATGCTGGCCCAGAAAAAGATGGCTGAAATTGAATCAAAAAGCCGAAATGATATGTCGAATGATTCCGGTGATTTCGGAGATGAATTCCCGAATTATCACTGGAATATTATCGTTGATGACGTAGCGTCAAAAGCGCTTGGGAATGAGGCTGAAGATCTCAAAAGGATCGATATCACGGTTTCTTTTAACAACGATGAATTCACCTATGCATTAAGGACTTACAAGTTCTTACAGGATTGAGATCTTCAATTTGATGTTTGTTGGAAAATGAATCTTTTCAAAAATTTGAAGAGTACCCTGCAGCCCCGTGAGCGGGATCTCCGCCATACTGCATAGGCGGACAAGTCCGCTCCGCTGCGACAAGCTGCGGGGAATGCGGTCGCTTATGCCGGTTCAACGCGGCAAGGTGATATATAATGTTTAAAAATTTAATAGAACATCCTGCCCTGTCTGTTGACCGTCTTCGTCGCCGGGAGCCTGCCGGACGATACGCAAATCAGGGCTTTACGCTGCTTGAAATTATGATTGCGATTTTTATTTTCGCTGTCATCATTACAACGATCTTTACTTCATACAGCTCCATATCTTCAGGAAACGAAATCATTGATCAGAAGACCGACGCCTATGAAATGGCAACAAATTGCCTGAACCGAATGATCCTTGATTTAAAATCCATTTATTTATCCCTGCCCCCGGGTTATTCTCCGCCGGCGCTTGGCGAACCTCCTGAATTATATCGAATTGTCGGAGATACTGTTGATGTTGATGGAACAGCGTTTCCCCGGTTGAGATTTACTTCCTTTTCTCACATATCCTTTGGAGAAATAAGCAAAAGCGGAATCGCCCAAATCGTATACTACGTTCAGGCCGAAGAAGACGGCAATTATGTGTTAAAGCGAGCGGACACGTTGTATCCTTATGATAAACTGGAAGAAAAAACCGGAGATCCGGTGCTGTGCAGAAATGTTAAATCATTGACATTTAAGTATTATGACAAGGATGGGACCGAATATGATCTATGGGATTCCGATGGCGAAGACTTTGGATATTCCACTCCCAAGACAATCGAAATCAAGCTTGAATTGGCCGAAGGTTCGGATTCTCTGGTATTTGAAACCATGGTAAACTTTCCATTTTATCGCGAGAGGAAAGACTAGACATTATTATATGCCGATAAAAGTACTGAAAAATAATCGTGGAATTGCCCTTCTAGTAACATTATCCGTTGTGACCGTGATGGTGGCCGCGTCCCTTGAAATGAATAAAAAGGCACGCTCGGCGATATTCTCGGCAGCCGCCACCCGAGATCGAATTACCTTGTTGCATATGGCGTCATCGGGAGTAAATGTTGCCGAAGAGATGCTGATTAAAGACAAATACAGCTCAAATTCCGATTCACTTCAGGAGGATTGGGCCGATTCTGAAAAATGTAATGAGATTATGGGTGATATTCCCTTTGAAAGAGGAAGTGTAACCGTCAGCATCAGTGATGAACTGGGAAAAATACAGATTAACAGCCTCGTTCAGTATCCTAAAGGACTCAGTTTTAATGAATCTCAAAGGGTAATGTGGGAGCGATTTTTAAATCTGCTGAAATACCAAAACGAAGCCTTTGAAGATTTGGAGCCGATGACGATCATAAACTCCGTTAAAGATTGGATAGATTCCGGAGACGATGATGCCATTACGGGCTTAAATGGTGCGGAATCAGAATATTATCAGGATCTTGACCCCCCGTACCCCTGTAAAAACGGCCCGTTGACCAATATCAACGAGCTTGCGCTTGTGCGAGGAGTTACACCGGAGCTTTTTCGAGGAGCAGGGGGAGAGCAGGGGCTTTCCAGATATATCACTGTCTTTGGGATGACCCAATCCCAGGACAATGCTTTCACATATGAAGGAAAAATAAATATCAATACGGCGGACTTGCCGACGCTTTCAGCAATCATGCCTCCGGGGGCTGAAGAGCTTGCACAGGTTATGTTCGATTACCGTAACGAAACTTCCGAATCCGGTTATCTTCATGATCTTACAAGTCCTAAATGGTATAAGGGTGTTCCGGGTATGGGTGATATTACCATTGATCCGAATCTTATCACCACATCCAGCGATATTTTTCGAATTGAATCGACGGCAACGTTGATGGAAATGAAAATGAAGATAACGGCAGTGATTAAAAGAGAACAAAGTTCTAAAACAGGAAAATGGATATGCAGCATCCTGCGATGGGAGATAGCGTAAACATAATTCTTTTTACGATGAATCATGGATAAAGACACAGGACTTGACATTTTGTCCATAACCTCTATCATGATCACACTTTTTCTATTAAAACAGATAAGACAGAATCAAATCAGACCATGAGCAGAAAGATCCTGAAAAAAATCAGAAAGATACTGCCCTATGAACTTGAACCCACCCTTCCATTTCCCGTTGAAGACCTCATCATCGATTTTATTCCTTTAGATTTACCTGAAAATAAAGGCGCCAAAAATCTTATCTCAGCGGCTGTGGAAAAATCGAAGCTGCAATTTTATTTAGACGCACTTGCCGAGTTTAACATAGAGCCTGAAATGGTTACCCTTGGCGGCTGTTCAACCGCAATGGTTCTTGCCAACTTTTTAGATAGCCATCAAAATTGGCTGTTTATCGATATAGACAAGGATAAAGGTACAATTTTCATGATCTTTTCAGGCAAAATTTGTTTGATACGTACCTTCCCGATACAATCAACAGCCCGTTCATATAAGATAAAATCGCTTTGCGGCAATATACGGCGAACGCTTATTGCTTCTGAAAAAATCATTGGATTTGAGTTTAAGCCGGCGGGGAGCTTTATTACCGGAAGCGGCATTAACGATCTGGGTTTTGATCAGGATATGGAGCAAGCTTTGGAATTCCCTTTCGAGCGGTTGGACATATTGCGATACACAGATATTATAAAGCAAGAATCTGTTCCTCAATCCTGGACGCCTTTTTTGATGGATAACGCTCTTTCACTGGCACTCATGGAAATTAAAGGAACAAAAACCTTTAATTTTAGAAAAGGTCCTTTTGCTTCGAAAAAGTCCGGCATTCTTTTTGTCCTGGTTCTAGTATTAGGGTTCTTTAACGTCTTTCTTAGTTCGTACTTTATGGAGAGAAATCTGACCCGCCTGAATCATCAGATTGCAGGCATTTTTACATCGACATTTCCGGAAGTCAAAAAAATTGTCGATCCCGTCGAACAGATGCGGTCAAAAATAATAGAAGAAAAGAAAGATGCTTTGCTGCCTGGAGATGCTGAGAAACAACCTCTGGCCATAGACATACTGAACACGCTGAGCCAGCGCGTTCCAAAAGATATGGATGTTACCCTGACAAGGTTTGTTATGGGATCCGGAAGTGTTATTATTTCTGGGGATACGGATACCTTCAATTCAGTCGACAACATCAAAAGCCGGCTGGAGCAGTCAGGTTTATTTAAGAAAATAGTTATCAGCGCCGCCAATATCGACAAATCCGATAAACGGGTGCGCTTTAATCTAAAACTGACATTGTAATATGCTAAAAAAACTAACCAAAAGAGAGAGGTACTCCATTTATGCGCTGTCAGGGGCTATTTTCATGTTTGTTATCATCCAATTTATTGTTTTTCCGTCTATTGATAAAAGGAAGCGTCTAAAAAGGGAACTTCAGGTTAAAGAGAACATTCTTAATGAGATGATCGCCCTCAAGTCCGATCACGACGAAATAGAAAAGAGAGCGCAGGCGTCAACCGCACGTTTTGAGAGCAGGGAAAAGGGGTTTACGCTTTTTTCGTTCCTTGACGGGCTTACCGGTAAAGCAAGAGTAAAAGAATATGTAACATACATGAAACCATCAACCACTGTTCAGAAAAACAGCGTATATAAAATCTCTCAGGTTGAAATGAAATTTCAGGGCTTGACATTACAACAGTTGATCACTTATCTGCATATGGTTGAAACATCTAAAAACATGGTTCAGATCAAGCGGCTTTCCATCGTAAAAACCGGCAACCCGGAAGGTTTTGTCGACGCTGTTTTGCAGGTTGAAACGGTTGAAAAATAATGATGAATCGCAAAAAAAGACGGCTGTTATATGGCGTATATATCTTAGCGGTTGCAGTGTTTTTCATATATTTTCTGTTTCCGTCGGATACCGTAGCTACCTATGTAACGTCCCGTTTCAACAGAGTCAACCCTGATATAACCATGGTCCTCGACCATGTGGGTTTGTCTTTTCCTTTTGGGTTGAAGCTACATGATGCGCGCGTGTATTACTTGAACACCGAAGTGC
>JARRRC010000297.1:0-3837 GCA_037381105.1 Desulfobacterales bacterium | reverse complement strand
TTAAGGAAGAGATGAAAAATGACACAAAAAAAGACAGTACTGGTCGTTGACGACGACGACACCCATCGCACCATGTTGAAGACCCTTATCGGGGGGTGGGGATATGATGTCGTGGAGGCGGATGACGGTTCGGCTGCCATTGTGAAGGTCCGGGAACGTCCCTTTGATCTGGTTCTGATGGATGTTAGAATGTTAAAAGTTTCAGGCCTCGAAGCCTTGGAACGAATAAAGGCGTTTAATCCCGCCATTCCGATAACCATCATGACGGCGTATTCTTCCGTTGAAACGGCGGTTGAAGCCTTGAAAAAAGGCGCTTATGATTATCTTACCAAGCCGCTGGATTTTGACAAGCTGCGGTTGACCATCGAAAGGGCGATGGAGCATCTTCGCCTGAAAGAGGAAAACCGTATCCTGAAGGAAAGTCTCGGCAGGCATTTTGATATGCAAAACATCATCGGCCGCAGTCCTGCCATGATACGCCTTCTGGAAACGGTGGCTCATGTGGCGCGGTCCGAAGCCACCGTAATGATTACCGGTGAATCGGGAACCGGCAAAGAGTTGATTGCCGGGGTGATTCATTATAACAGCCCCAGAAAAGACGGGCCCCTGGTAAAGATCAATTGCGCGGCAATTACAGAGACGCTTCTGGAATCAGAACTTTTTGGACATGAGAAGGGATCGTTTACGGGTGCCGATCGAAGAAAAGAAGGGCGTTTTTATCAGGCGAACAAGGGGAGTCTTTTCCTTGACGAAGTGAGCGAGATGTCGCTTTCCATGCAGGTGAAGCTGTTGCGGGTATTGCAGGAAAGAGAGGTGACCCGTGTCGGCGGAGAAAAAGTCATACCCGTAGATGTTCGGGTAATTGCCGCCACAAACAAAGATTTGGATGAACTGAAAAATAATGGGGCGTTTCGTGAAGATCTGTATTATCGCTTAAACGTCGTGCGTCTGGAAATTCCGCCCCTAAGAAAGAGAAGAGACGATATTCCGCTGCTTGCCCGGCACTTTCTGGATATGTTTGCCGAAAAAAACAAGAAAAAGATAAATGGATTCACACCCGGTGCTATGGATCGGCTGATTCGTTACGACTGGCCCGGAAATGTCCGGGAACTGATGAATGCCGTAGAAAGGGGAGTCGTTCTGGCCCGCACGGAATATCTTGACGATCAGGATTTTGGCATTATTCAACCGACGCAGACACCTGCTGAAACATTATCTGATGTTGACCACAACATGCCCCTTGAGTCGTTGGAAAAAGCTGCTATATTGCGAATGCTGGAATCTGTGGCCGGCAATAAAAGCGAGGCCGCGAGACGTCTGGGCATTACCAGAAAAACCCTTCATAAGAAGCTTAAAAAGTATGGGGTTATGGATTAACCGGTGTCCATCCATAAATGGTCTTTTTGCCCAATCTTTGCGTTATGCTCAAAAAATAATCCTCGGAATATCAAAAATATGCCTGTGGTTATTTTTTTCGCATGCCTTGATCTTGAACAAAAATCTTCATTTATGGATGGACACTATTTAGAAATATAGGCTGTCCGAGTTCTGATATTGATAGAGCCCTAAAAGGAATGCACCTCAATTGAGATACACATAAAGAAAGCAAAAGAGAACGGGAGAAATAGACATGACAGATCATGATCAAAATAAAAAATGTGATATCGGGTTGATCGGGCTGGGAGTTATGGGTCGTAATTTTGCTCAGAACATGGCCGATCATGGTTTTTCAGTAGCAGGATATGACCGTGATAAAGAAAAAAATCAGGCGTTGATGTTTGAAAAAACTAAAGAGCAGGATCTTCGAGCCGGTCATGATATCAAAGAATTTATCGGCCAGCTTTCCCGGCCCAGGGCCGTGATGATGCTGGTGCCTGCCGGCGATCCGGTTGACGCGGTTATCGAAGAACTCCTGCCGCATCTTGAACCCGGAGATCTCATCGTCGACAGCGGCAATTCGCGATTTACGGACACGAACCGGCGCATCCAATGGGTTGAAGATAAAGGGCTCCTTTACATGGGGATGGGGATGTCCGGCGGAGAAAGCGGAGCCCGCCGAGGTCCGAGCCTGATGCCCGGGGGCACCCGAAAAGGATATGAACGAATTGAGAAAATTCTTGAAGCGGCTGCCGCACATGTGGACGATGACCCGTGTGTGGCATATCTTGGGCCGGGGTCGGCCGGCCATTACGTCAAAATGGTTCACAACGGGATTGAATACGCTTTAATGCAGCTTATTTCCGAAACCTACGACCTTATGAAGCGCGGTCTGGAAATGGGAACCGAAGAACTGCATGAGGTCTATGATCGGCTGAACAAAGAGGAATTAAGCAGCTATCTAATCGAGATCACGGCGGATATATTCCTGCAAAAAGATGAAAAAACCGGAAATTCCCTTATCGACGTTATTTTAGATGAAGCCAGACAAAAGGGAACCGGCGAATGGACGGCCTGGGATGCCTTGGATCTTCAAGTGCCGACGTTCAATATCGACATTGCGGTCATGATGAGAGATATGTCCGCAAATAAAAATCTTCGGGAAAGAGCCGGCCATATCCTCAAAGGGCCGAAGCCGCATTTTGAGGGAGAAAGGGACCATATCATTCATCGGATTAAAAATGCGCTCTATGCGGCCATGATCATTGCGTATGCGCAGGGCATGGCGTTGCTTGCACAAGCTTCCAAAGGATACGAATACGGCCTGGACCTTGAAACCGTAGCGCGTATCTGGCGCGGCGGATGCATTATCCGCGCGGACCTGCTGGAGCACATCCGATCGGCCTATAAATCAAATCCGTATTTGGAGAATATTCTTCTTGACGATCATCTGGGCCGGGCAGTGGCCGCCCGAGAGGATGATTTGCGATATATTGTCAGCACCGGCGTTGCATTGGGCTTGCCGATGCCCGGACTGATGATGGCCCTGTCTTATTTTGATGCCTTTCGCAGCAGCTGGCTGCCTGCGAACCTGATCATGGCTCAGCGCGATTATTTCGGCTCCCATACCTATGCCCGTGTGGATGCCGCCGGCACCTTTCACACAAAATGGGGAAAGCAATAAGGAGTAACTATGGAAAACGAAAAACAGCTGGATTCGACGCTATTTGTTATTTTCGGAGCCTCTGGCGACCTGACGTGGCGAAAACTTATTCCTGCGCTTTACAATCTTTATCTGAGCGGCTGGATGCCCGATAAATTTGAAATCATCGGATTGGGTTATGGAGAAATGAATGATGTGAAATTCCGGAACCATCTCCGCGACGGTGTGAATCAATTCTCCCGGCGCGGAAAAGTAAAAGACGAAGATTGGAAAAATTTTGCCCAATGCCTCCATTTTAACAACGTGGACCTGACCGACGCAAAAGTATACAAAAATCTGGCAAAGACGCTCGCTGACCGGGAAAAGAAATGGGGCACAAAAGCAAACCACATTTTTTACCTGGCCTTGCCGCCGAGCATGATTGAAGAGGTCGCTCGGCACTTGGCAGAGTCAAAACTGAACCAAAAGCGAAAAAGAGCCAGGATTGTCGTTGAAAAACCGTTTGGACATGATCTGGAATCGGCTCGAAATTTAAACCGTATTTTGACAGGGATTTTCCAAGAAAGCCAGATCTTTCGCATCGACCACTACCTGGGGAAGGAAACCGTACAGAATATCCTGGCCTTCCGCTTTGGCAATACCCTGTTTGAGCCTATCTGGAACCGTCAGTTTATTGATCATATTCAGATTACCGTGGCGGAAGAGGGCGGCAACGGCCATCGGGGATCATACTATGACAAGGCCGGAGCATTACGGGACATGATCCAGAACCATCTGCTGCAGATACTTTGCTTGAT
>JARRRC010000296.1:0-3857 GCA_037381105.1 Desulfobacterales bacterium | reverse complement strand
CGCGAATGAACACAGATAAAAACTAAATAGTGTCCCTCCATCAATGGTAGATTTCGGATTAGGACAAGGCCGCAGTCTTTTTGCAACCACAGGCGTAGCAGCGCTACGTCGAGGATTGCAAAAAGACGAGAACGCAGGACTGGGCTGAAAGATGCCGTTGATGGAGGGACACTAAATACTGTCAAGGTACTCCAGATCCATAATCTGAGTGTTCTTGGTGCCGATACTCAGGATCTCAATTCGGCTTTGCTTTGTTGCCCGGAAATAGAGACGCCCGTTATATGCAAAGTTAACCTCTTGTATATTCGACCGTCCTTTTTTACTGAACACTTTCCTTTTGACCTGGACAAGTTTTGGGTTTTCATTGAGTTTGTGAATGACTTCCTCGCTTTTAATTTTCATGTCTTCCGTCAAGTCGAGAAATCCCATGATGGCCCTTTTGTCAATGGATACGTTTTTGTAGAGCGTCTTGAACCTTTTACGTACAGAATGAAAAATTTTTATTTTTTGTTTGCTTTCTTTTCGTCCTTCTTTTTCAAGTCGTTTTATTTTTTCTTTCAAGGCATCAATTTCCTGCTCTTTTTCATTCAGCAGTTCGATTTTCCTGATAATTTTATTTTCGAGCGAGACAATCTCTATGATCATTTCATCTTCGTTTTTACTGGCCTTGATGGTTTCTTTTTTAAGTTGTTTTTGGATCTTTTTAATTTCGAGAGCAAGGCTTTTTTTATCCTGCATCATAGACTTGAGATTGTCCGTATGGTTTATTTCTCTTTCCTTAAGTCTGGAAAGTTCACTGTTTTTTTCCGTCTCCTCCTTCCGGACCTTTTTTAAACCCGACCAGTAATAAAAGGATAACACCAAAATGGATGCAAAAATATAAATACAAAGGATTACATTTGTGAAAAACGTATTCGGTTCAACCACCACGTCGGTATTTACCACCAGACCTTCATTCATGAGTTTGTAGTTGTCCGAAGCGGTTTGAATGGGGTCGTTCGGTAAAAGAGAAGCTCTGTTGTCTGTCATGACGGCAGGATATAAAATCGTGCCTTTTTTTGATGTAACGGTAACGATGACTTTTACGCCCATTCTTATCAGAACCTTGCTTTGAAGATAGTGGTTGATATTACGATTAATAGCATCCTGTAGCCGGACGCTTCCTTCGAACAAAGGGCTCGTATCCCCAAGATAAATATCTTCAATTTCATTTAAATACTGGTTTTTAAGATGCCGTTCTATGGACTGTACGGAAAATATGTAAAAAACCGGGGGTAAAAGAATACATAAAATCAATATTTTTAACGAAAAAAATTTCAATCTCACATCCCACATTAGACCCCGTCTCGCTTTCAGCGGGACGGGAGTTTTATAAAATCGTTAAACGATTTTATTTCAATTCGGATAATATCTTCCGGGCTTCGCCGGACCTGTCAAATTTTTCATCCAGATCAAGCGCCGTTTTGAGTTCTGTCCGGGCGCGATCCTTGTCTCCTTTTTTATAATATGCCATACCCAGATGATAATGCACAATGGCATTATGAGGATTCTTTTTAAGACTGTCCGTAAGTTCTCCGATGGCGCTGTCGTACAAGCCTTTTTTATAATAAACCAATCCTAATGTGTCCATAACGTTGGGATCGTCGGAAAGTTTCTCTTTAGCTTTTTGGGCAAGGCTCAGCGCTTTATTCAAATTGTCGCCCCGTTCTGCAAGCAAATAAGCGAGGTTGTTGGCAGCCGGGTAGAAGTTCGGGTCAATATCCAGTGCCGCGCTGTAATGTTTTTCTGCAAGATCGAACCGTTTCTCCGTATCGTAGATAATGCCCAGCAACATGTGGGGCCCGGGCTGATTCGGATTTTTAGTCAGAGCGGCCTTGTACTGGGCAATGGCTTTATTTTCCTGTTTTTCCATGAGATAGATTTTAGATAATGAATAATAAGGTGGAAGGAAATCCGGGTTTTCTTTTATCGCCGACTTGAAGCATGCCTCGGCGTCTTTTGGTTTTTGTTGAGTCAGGTAAATATTTCCCTTTAGGTTGTGAATAATTGATGTTAATGCGGGCTCGTTGCTAACTTTTTCAAGCTGTTCGTCACATTTTAAAAGTGCTGTTTCAAATTCTTTTTTATCGGTATACACAAGAATAATATTGGTAAAAACATCCATTCGTCGGGGGGCGATGGCCAAGGCCTTATTCAGGTTTCTCAGCGCAAGGTCATATTTTTTTGACAATTGCTGCAACAAACCAAGATGAAAATAACCTTCCGGGTTATCAGGTTCAAGTTTGATCAATGACTCAAAAATGCCTTGGGATTCTTTAAACTTTTTCTGATTCATATAGGCGGTGCCTTCAATCAGTTTTGCCTGGTAATTTTTGGGTTCAATATCAAGAATTTCCTGACTTTCCTTTCGAGCAAATTCAAAATCGTGTTCACGGAGATATATTTGGGCCATGAGGAGTTTTGCCTTTGTAAATCGGGGATCAAACTCAATAACCTTCGAAAGGGCCTCCTTCGCCATGCCGGTTTCACCTTTGCCAAGAAGGGCGATGCCTTTGAAATAATAGGCGCGATCAGCCCCAGGATTTTCTTTAATGAGCTGATCGAATATCGTGATCGCTTCATCATATTTATGTTGTGAAATAAGGATCTCTCCTTTTAACATTTGGGCAGGAAAATATCTGGGGTTTTGATTTAAAATTTGCGTGATATATTTTTCAGCAGCCTCAATTTTCTTGATTTTGGCATAATACTTGGCAATGGCCTCCATTACCCTGATGTTTTTGGGTTGAATTTTCAATGCTTTTTGATACATGGATAACATCTTGGCCGGGTTGCCGACCGCATTGTAGAATTTGGCGGTCAACATATAAGGCTTTATGTTATTGGGGTCGGATTCAATCGCCTTCATATAGGCGGTTTCCGCCTTATCGATGTTATTCTTTTGAAAATAAAAATGGCCTAGCGCAATATAAAGGCTTGGATTATCAGGATTCAGGACGATGGCTTTTTTAATCTGTGCCTCAGCCAGATCATAGGATTTGTTCTGGATATAAAATCTAAAAAGGGCTATATGCAGGCTTACGTCATCGGGATTTTTAGCCACGCCCTGTTTCAGAATTTTTTCAGCTTCAATTGTGTTGCCCTGTCGGGCCAACAGTTGGGCAAGCCCAAGATAGGCGCGGGCTTGCCTGTCATCAATTCCCAAAATCTTTTTTAATATCGATACGGCATTGTCCGGGTGTTTTTCCCGTTCCTGGATGCCGGCAAGAAGAAACAGGGCGTCTATGTTATTTGGCTCTTTATCTAAAATGGCGTCGACTTTGGTACGGGATTCTTTTAGCTTGTTCCCGAGCAAATAAAAGGTCGCCAGCTTGAGTTGAGCCTCTGTGTTGCTTGGATCAAGCCTTGCTATCATGGAATAGGACTTGAAGGCTCCTTGAGAATTCCCCAACTTAAGCTGGGTTTCAGCAAGTTTTATATAGGCTTCAATGTATTTGGAATCGATCTGAATGGCATTTTTAAATTCGAGTTCGGCACTCTTATATTCTCCTTTTTCAAAATAGGCTTTCCCTTTTTCAAAAAAAGCGACCTTTTTCTCTTCATTTGATGTGCAAGCATATATCGATATACAAAAAACCAGAAAAATCGGAAGAACAATTTTAATACGGTCCATAAGTTGACCTCCACGAAGATTTTGAATTTGAGCGCTCCGTTCCGCCTGCCAAAGCCGATTCGTAATTAATACCGTCATGATCCATTGCGTTTATCATTAAAGCGACCTCAATCCAATAAAATTTTTAAAATAGAATCCCGCAGGTTTACCTGCGGGAGTTTCATAAAATCGTTACACGATTTTA
>JARRRC010000295.1:0-5755 GCA_037381105.1 Desulfobacterales bacterium | reverse complement strand
ATCGTCGGCCGGGGCAACCTCGTGGGCAAACCTCTGGCGAACCTGCTGACCCAAAAGAGCGCCATGGGCAACGCCACCGTCACCGTTATTTTAAATTATTCTCCGCGAATCATAACTATCAACATCTTAAATCATTCTTTAGCGTGGAGCGCATGCGGAACATTGGCCGGCATTATCAGCATCTCACCGGCGACAACATTTTGCGGTTGGCCGCCAATGGTGATTTCCGCTTCGCCGTCCAGAATATAGATCACCGCGTCATAGGGTGCCGTGTGCTCACTCAAGCCCTGGCCCGCATCAAATGCAAAGAGGGTAATATTACCAATTTCTTTCTTAAGCAGTGTTTGGCTGACCACAGAATCATCAGCGTAATTGATATTTTTTTCTAAATTGAAAGGTACACTTTTAAGTTTTTCCATATTATCATTCATAATTGTTTCCCTTTTTGTGGTTCGAAATGCCTTGCCTATAAATTTTTCAGTAATCGAGTTGATCGGCTGCAGACAGAATTTCCTTATTAATCGAAAATCCCGCCTACCGCTAATTGAATAGTAATATTATTCGGTCATACTTAATTTAATGCTCATGATGTTCAGCTCCACCCTTGATTTGGGCATGTAGTCCTTCTACATAATGGGTAAAGATCGCATAGGCTTTAACAAATTCACGTCCGGAGGCAACGCTTTCATCTGCGAGCTGTTTAGCTTTTAGTGTCCTGTTAAAACGTTCACGAATGCCCTTAGCTGTGGCATCGGTGAGGATATGGACAAGTTTATCAACCGAGCCGCTTTCCAAAGCCTTGTCAGCCAAGGCGACCGCCGGATCAACGGCAGTACCGGGTTTGAGGCCAGTATAAGGAGCACCTTCCCCGGCTCGATGAATGCGCACAAGAGTTTCGAAAAAGTACATGCTCCCGAAAATTATCATAAAAACTAATATTTTTAATTGATTATTATTTTTGATCATTTTTATTCTCCTTTTTAGGCTTTAATTATAATCCAACATTTAAATCTTATTTCAAATACACATTTTCCAAATATTCTATCATCTTATGAAATTCTCCATGTTTTCCAACGCCAATTTTTTGTCTTTCTATTGTTTCAAAACCTTCCCACAACTCCTCTTTTTTCTTTTCGGACAGACGATTATCCCCGATTGGAAACAGGACATTATTTTCTTTATCGATATGTTGGCGCAATAAGGTGATGTACCCTCTTGCGTTCTTAACGAGTTTGGCCGCAGCTTCTTGGTGGCCTTCATTATATTGTGAAATCGCCTTCTTCATTTTTTGAATGTAATCACGGCCCTGTTGATGTTCTGCAAGCATTACCCCGATCGGCCCCTTTTCCCTTGGAACTCCGCTTGCTTCCAAGGCAGGAAAAAGCAATTCTTCTTCTTTTCCGTGATGACATTTATCGACGAAAACACTGAAAAATTCTATCAGTTGATTCAAATGCTCAGGGTTCGAAATCTTTTGGGTTTGCTCGATATTGCTACATATTTTATCCAGAATCCTTAGCGTCAATTTGACCGCCTCATGTTCGGTTATTAAATCTTGTATTGGTTTCATGAGATGCCTCCTTATAATTATTCGGTGTCATCTTCTTTGTTAGAGATGACAGGGTTTTTGTTTTTAGCTGCTAACGGCTTTTTTAAGTTATGCTCTAATATTTTCACTTGGAGTGTAAAAAAGCGGCACATATACCAGTGTTAGGAAAGTGGAAAACATAAGTCCACCGATGACCACCACCGCAAGCGGTGAAAGTCTTTCAAGGCCGATGGCGACATGGCGTTTAGCTGCGCATGCCGGTGTCGGACCAGTAAAACTGCGACCAAAATCGCCGATATCAATATTAGGGCGCTGAAGATGGGTTTGATTATTTTCATTTAAAATNNCTTAAAAATCTTCCAGGCCTTTTCGCCATGCTTAGCCACATCGAAAGCCTCATTACTGATATGCCAAAGTATCGCCGCCGGCTGGATAATCCCTAAGAACATTACCGATATAGTATCAGCGTCAACATCTTTACGAATGCGATTTTCATTTTGGCCCTGATGAATAATTTTACTGATTTCAGCGAGATATCTGCCGATCTTCCGATTCAGTTTCGCCTTTCGATCCTTGTTTCCGCCATAGACCTCTTCGGAAAAGATAATACGGGGAATGGCATGGTTTTCTAAAATCAAGCTTATATGGCGCGTTAGAATCAACTTGAGGCGCTCAAAAGGATCGCTGGTTACCCTGCATGCTTTCGAAACATTTTCCATGAGTCGATCAAAGATAACGTCCAGGACGGCATCTATGATTTGATCCTTGCTTGCAAAATGACGGTAAATCGCCGAGGGCACCAATCCGACTCTTTTGGCCACTCTCGCAATGCTCAATCCTTTCATACCGGTGGTGGTCATTAAATTCATTGCCGCCTGAGCGATCTGTTCCCGTCTGATCTCTGTATTCAATTTATTTATACTCATTGAAGTCCTCTTTGTGAATTATTATTCACAATATAGCACCCCATTCACATTTGTCAAATTTTATTTTAAGGCTGATATAAATATTGCTATTTTATGTTTCTAATCGGATGGTTAAAAGTGACTGTGAACACAACCCGATAATTATCCTTTTTGTACTATTTTACATTCTTAACAGCTGTCCAAATATCCTCTTCAAGTGAGATCAGAAAACAATACTGAAAAACGACCCTTGATATTTGCAGTTCAAATCTTAAACATGTCGAATTGGTGTATTTCGCATTTTGCAAGATTACATTTAATCCGCCATATCTTGACCAATAATATGCCCTCAACGATATAAATTATTTTTTCCAACCATGTTATGGCTGTTTTTGTATCGCTACAATCTTTGATTCCTCAAACCTTTACGCATTCAATAACATATTGAATGCGTAAATTCAAAAATGTCCACCTCCACCTTAAACCCAGAAAGGCATTGAATCGTAAGCTCAAATGATTATGCTTATTATATGTATTGTAGCGGAGAGGGTGACATAAATGGTCCTTCGATCGGGCACAAATTCGGTGCGAACAACAACCGATTGTCAAAATTCATCCGTATTCAACCATCTCTGTCCCTAATGATAGAATGGAGAAAATTCTATGTATAAAATTAACGATTTGCCGTTCTTTGAGCTGCCGTCTACCAGCGAGAAAACCATGGGGCTCCTGAATTTTTGGCAGAGGCGAAACCTGCTGCTGGTCATGTTACCCCATGCCGATAGCGATTATGGCCAAAAACTTGTCGAAAAACTCAATGAAACCTACCACCAGTGTCAAAAGCTCGAAGCGGAGATCTTGGTGGTCGTTGGAGGAGAAAAGGAAAAAACCCAAGCGATGTATCGCAAGTTACGATCCCCATTTCCTTTTCTCTTCGATGTGGATCGGTCGGTCTACTCAAAGATCATTGGAAACGAAGATATGCACCAGTTCTGGCTGCTGGTGGTCGATCGCTTCGGTACTGTCTGGAGTAGGAACCCTGCCTCTAAAAGAGACGATCCCAGGGAGTTGATCAAAAACGCTATGGAGTCTTTAAATTTTATCAACCTGCAATACCCTGAGTGCGGCGTTCCTGATTTGCCGCCGCCGGTAGAATTATAAAGCTAAAGGAGATTCTCGGCAAAAATTGATCCCCTGAATCATGAAACAAATCAAAGGACAAGCCATCCGCTAGGCTTTGACTGAAACAGTTCCTCACAAATTGGTCATCAACAAGGTACCATCGGCGTTCGAAATTTCTGAGACAGGCATCTTCTGGCTTTCTCATTAATACGCCGATTGCGAGGCATGAAGCTGTTTAGGGAGATTATTTACTATGATTACAAACGATTTAGCAACATTTATAGATAACGCAGAATTCGATGCCTTATCCGAACAAGCGGTACAGCATCTCAAAATAAGACTTCTCGACTCGCTTGGGACAGCCATAGGTGCCGTTGATGGTCCACCGGTTCGAGCAATTCGCAGGATGATTGGCGATCTTGGGAATTCAGGAACCTGCACTTTGATTGGTGGTGGTAAAACCACACCCGATCGTGCTGCTTTGTACAACAGCGCTCTGGTGCGGTATCTGGATTTCAACGACAGTTATCTTGCCAAAGGGGAAACTTGTCATCCAAGCGATAATATTGGTTCTGTATTGACGGCCGGTGAATACGCCAATATCAGCGGAAAATCATTTTTGACCGCTCTGGCCATCGCTTACCAGGTTCAGTGCCGGTTAAGTGATGAAGCCCCGGTACGTGACAAAGGCTTCGACCATACGACACAGGGTTCCTATGCAGTGGCGGCCGGTGTCTCAAAGGCAATGGGGTTAAATAAAGAACAGACGGCTAATGCCCTGGCCATTGCCGGAACGGCGCTGAATGCACTGCGTGTAACCCGGACCGGTGCATTGTCTAACTGGAAGGGACTGGCTTATCCGTTTACCGCTTTTGGGGGTGTCAACGCGGCATTATTAGCTAAATATGGCATCTCAGGTCCTGCTGCTGTTTTTGAAGGCAATAAGGGTTTTATGGATGCTATTGCCGGCCGATTTTCCATCGACTGGGCAAATGAAGATCTCGAACGCGTCACCAAAAGCATTCTCAAAAAATATAATGCCGAAGTGCATTCACAATCCTCTTTAGAGGGGATGATCGAGTTGAAAAATGAATATGGATTCACCGGAGACGACGTTAAACGCGTTGAAATTAAGATATTTGACGTTGCTTATAACATTATTGGCGGGGGGGAGGAAGGAGATAAGACCGTCGTCCACAAAAAGGAAGAGGCGGATCATAGTTTGCAATACATGGTATCTGCCGCTCTGCTCGACGGACAGGTTATGCCCGCACAATACAATCAGGATCGTATAGTACGAAATGACGTTCAATCGCTGCTTCAAAAAGTCAGCGTAAGACCCAGTCAGGAATTCAGCGATCGATTTCCGGAGGAAATGCCGGTCGGATTGACGGTCATCCTTAACAGTGGTGAGACATATCAAATCGAAAAGAGTGACTACGAAGGTTTCAGCACACGCCCGATGAGTTGGGAAACGGCGATCAGAAAATTTGATGTGCTGGCAGAGCCTTACACCCCATCGGGTCTGAGACGACAGATCGTAGATATGGTTTGGAATTTTGAAAAGCATAATGTGACCGAGCTGATGAAACTGTTGAAAGATTTAGAGACCGGCCCTTTCGAAAACAATGTGCGGATACCCCGGAAAGCCGAGACGCTCATACCATAGAGGCATGTTTGAAAGGAGCAAAGTTATGGCAAATGATAGAGACTTCAACTTTTCGAATAAAAATGAACGGGCATCAAAACCCCGGGCCATCGGTGTTACCGAAATCCGGGGGCCCTACTACGCCGTAATGGGGAAACGGTACCTGCAGGACATCATGGAAACGATGGGAGACCATGTGGATTTATTGAAGTTTTCCGGTGGTTCGTTTACGCTCATGCCCAGAAATTCTGTCGTCGAGTGGATCGACATCGCGCATCGTTACAATACCCTGGTATCCACCGGCGGCTTCATGGAATATGTGCTTACTCAAGACAAAGAGACGGTAAATAAATATATAGAAACCTGCAAAGATTACGGCTTCGATATCATCGAGCGTTCTGCCGGATTCATTACCCTGCCGGCCGATGACAGGGTTCGGCTGATCGGGAAAGTACAGGAAGCTGGGCTCAAGGCGAAGCCCAAGATCGGCATACAGTTCGGAGCCGGTGGCAACACCAGAAGGGGTGAGCT
>JARRRC010000294.1:0-3870 GCA_037381105.1 Desulfobacterales bacterium | reverse complement strand
CTTTTTAGCCTCCTTGTGGTGGCTACGGGTGCGCAACGGATCCCCCCTGAGACCCCTCCCAAATGATCGCCCCCTGTTCACGGGTTTTTCTTCGATTGTCGGTGCCCGCTTTTGCACGGGGACTGAGCGGATGCACACATAAAACAACAGGGTGTGGACCCATTCCACACCCTGTCTCAATACCTGGCTCAGTCTCACGGGGCCGGGTAGATGGCCTTTGCGGTCTTCATACTGCTCGGATAGACCACATTGACCCCTATCTTGTTATTGCTTTTCGGCACGAGCTGGGCGACCGGCAAGACTTCACCAATTTGCGCGCCGCTTTTGTTGATTTTGAATGTACCATCCAGTGTCTTCACCTTGCCTGAAAAAGAAGCGATGGCTTCTCTGAACGCAGACTGATCGAACTTGCTGGATGTCTCAAGCGTCTTCTGGATGATCAGGCCGGTGTTATAACCCGCAACCGTCAGAAAATTGACCTCCTTCCCGGTATCTTCTTTGTACGCCTTTTCGAATTGGCTGATGCCCATGCCCAGATTCACCTTGTTGTATCTCAAAAGGGGTGGTGTGGGATAGGTGTAAGTATATTCGAGGGTTTTCTGACCGACATTACTCTCCAGCAGTTTCAGCAATTGCCCCGGGAAGACGGTGAAGGTCATCTTGAATTTCAAACCACTTGACTGCAAGGCCTGCAAGAATGCGATGTCGTTGTTGGGATATCCGAATTCGATGACTGCATCCGGGTTCGTCGCTTTGATGTCGTGAAGGAGAACCGAATAGTTGGTCGTGCTTGTTGGAACCGCTTGAAAGTAGACAGGTTTAATTCCTGATTTGACCAGTCTACTGTGAAGGGTCTCGGCTTGAGATTGATCGAAATCGTTTGAGCAGTAAATGATAGCCACCTTGTCTATCTTCTTGTGGACTAAGAAACTCGCCAGGGTATCCGGCCATTTTCCAGAGGTCGGCAAACTGCAAAGCACCACATACTTGTTGGAGGGGGTAAAAAATTTGGCTGACGTTCCGGTCTGATCAAAAAGCACAATCTTGTGTACCTTCGCCAAAGGCACCGCAACAGACGTCAAAACAGACCCGAAATCCGCAACAAGGACATCAACGTGGTCTCGGGTTATGAGCTGGTTGTAGAGTGTTCCCGCCGTAGAAGTCTCACTTTGATCATCGTAAGCAACCAACTTTAAAGGTATTTTCTTATGGAACGCTTTGACGTAAACACCTCCGTCCTTGTTGACTTGATCCACCCAAAACTTGAGGCCGTTATACTCCGGCATGGATGAACTCGCAAAAGGCCCGTTCGATGCATACAGCGTCCCTATTTTGATGACGCTAGGCGTGGATTTGGAAAAAGCAGGCTCTACCATAAAGACAAACACGGCCGAGATTATCAGGGCCGTCAAAGAATAAAATTTTCGCATTTCAGACTCCTTTCTTTCGCTAAGCTGAGCTTAGTCGAAAAATAATTATTCATCTTCACTTCATGCCTACGGAAGGCATGTATACGCATGTTATGATCACGTATATGATTGATTTAGGAAAACCTGGCCCCTTAGGATTCTCATTACATTCCTCCCGTAGTATGAACGAATAGGTCGGAGTTGCAACTTGTCGAAGGGCAGGTATACTTATCGGAAGGGCAGGTAAATATTGGAAGGATGCACATTGGCCTGTCTTGACTTATTTAAGCCGGGTGATTTTTCAGCGACACCGACAGGTTTTCCCCCCGGGTTTCTCGGCGATCTTCCTCGCGAGACGGTGGAGAGTCCAGTGCATACCAGACGTGCCAACAAGGGGAGATGTCTACAGGCGTACTTCGCGTACGTCGAGGGCATCTTTCCATCGCAACGCAGTAGACACCGGGCTATCCGCCTTCAAAACGATTATAGGCAAAAAATCCGGGCTCCTCCTCAGGCAATATTGTCTGCCTCATGCATCTAAAATTGGTACCATTTCTGCCGTTGTCAAGCCTATTGATTGATAAAAATTCCCTTTTTGACAGGAAATGTATCGAAAAGTTATGATTGTGTATGGAATTCATTAAGACCGCAATATACGGGAGCCTACCGGATAGGGTGACAATTAAAGCTAAGACACCAAAGTCAAGCCAGGTTGTCAATGGCCATTTTTCATCCAACCTTGCAAAATTAGGGCAATTTCGGGTAAAGTGAACAATACTTTCATTTTGTTTTTATCGTTACCCAACTTTCTACTGTTCAACTCACAACGCATTTTCCCGGGTCCCATTACTTCAATCCCGCTTTACGCAGCGTGTCAACCAGCCGCTATCCGGCTTTCTCTTCAAATTTTTCGAGAGAAAACCGGGGATTTATCCTAATCACTTCAGCAGCTTCTGCCCGAGCATCTTCATCCCGCCCTGACCAGCTGTAAACCGCAGACATCATCAAATGGGCGAAAAAAGAATCAGGATCTTGACGGACTGCTTTTTTGCACCAAGTTATTGCTTTCTCATATTGTCCTATAGCACCGTAGGACAATCCCAGACTCCAAAAGTAATAGGACGGTGGAACAGGGTTCAAACGCATGGCGGTCTTGTATTCCGGAATGGATTCTTCCCACCTGCCTCCAAAAATAAATATCTTGCCCAGTTTTAAATGTGAATCAGCTGAATTGGGATTAAGGGCCACAGCCTTTTCCCCTAAAGCAAGAGCCTTATCATGCTGTTTTTCTACTGCAAATATAAATCCCAACTCGCTATAAGCTTCAGCAAAAGTGTCATCCAAGTCAATCGCCTTTTGTAACAGCTTCTTGGCCGTGACCAAAGACGCGTTAGGGGACTGAGTCGTACCATGCCACATATCTAAATGGTGGGTTATGGATGGAACATATTTGATTTAAAAAAGACCCAATATTCCAGTATTTCAGTTGTTAGCAAAACGAAAGAGCTTGACAAATATTTAAAAATGAGGAATAAAAATGAACTATAACCTATTTAAATCAATATAAAATTAGAATTTATGACGTATAGCCATTGCGAATCTGAAATTGGTTTCTCCTGCAAATATCATATAACGAAACAGAGTATTCATAGGGAATTTGAGATATTATCAAATCGCAAAAGAAACCAAATAGACACTCTCGTATAAGTAAAAGAAATAATGAAAACATATCTCGACTGCTTTCCTTGTTTCATGAACCAGGCGCTTCGGGCCGCAAGGATCGCAACAAAAGATGAAAAAAAGATAAAAACGATTTTAGATGAAGTTGGGATGATGCTTAAAAACATACCGCTGGATTGCACTCCTCCGGAAAGCGGAAGATTGATCTATCATAAAGTTAAAGAAATTACAGAAAATTTCGACCCATACAAAAAATTAAAAAAAGAAAGCACACAAAAGGCTCTGTCATTGTATCCTTTTTTGAAAAACCGGCTTGAAGAGTCTAAAGATAGACTTTTGACGGCAATTCGTATTGCAATTGCCGGAAACATCATCGATTTTGGCGCCAATTGGGATTTCGATATAGAAAATGAAACATTTAAAGTCCTTGAGATGAATTTTGCGGTCTGTGACTACGATGGATTTAAGAACAATTTGGATAAAGCGACCAACGTCTTGTATATCGGGGATAATGCCGGTGAATGCGTTTTTGACAGAATCTTAATAAATGAAATAAAAAAGCCGGTAACCTATGTTGTCAGAGGTATGCCTATAATCAATGATGCCACCTATGAAGACGCCGTTCAGGCGGGTATTGACGGGATTGCAACCATATTGTCTTCGGGAACGGACGCACCTGGGACAGTCCTTGAGACGTGCAGTCCGGAATTTAAGAATGTTTATAAAAATTCAGAATTCATTATCAGCAAAGGACAAGGAAACTATGAGGCGCTCTCTAAAG
>JARRRC010000293.1:0-4990 GCA_037381105.1 Desulfobacterales bacterium | reverse complement strand
GGCTTGTGGGTGAAGGCCACCGCGGACAAGGGAAAGACATCGGTCTGATCATTCATCTGTCCGCTTCCACGAGTCTTTCACCGTATCCCAACGTAAAAACACTTGTTTGCACCGTTGAAGAGGCGATCAAGCTCGGTGCCGATGCGGTATCCATCCATGTCAATCTCGGAAACGGCCAGGAAAAGGAAATGCTCCGTGATTTTGGCCGCGTCAGCAACGAAGCCCGAACCTGGGGACTTCCCCTGCTTGCCATGATTTATCCCAGAGGAGAGAAAATTAAAGACGAATATGATGTCAATGCCGTGAAACATGCTGCACGCGTGGGCAATGAAATGGGTGCGGATATCGTCAAGGTGTCCTACACCGGCTCTGTGGACACATTTAAAGAAGTGGTATCAGGATGTTCGGTTCCGGTGGTTATTGCCGGTGGGCCTAAAATGGACTCCGATAGGGAGATACTCGAAATGGTGAAAGGCTCCATTGAGGCCGGAGGCGCCGGTGTCTCCATTGGTCGGAATGTGTTTCAGCATAAGGATCCGACACGCATGGTAAAGGCAATCTCATCTATTGTTCATGACGAAAGCAGCGTAGAGCACGCCTTGAGCATTTTGGGATAGTTAACAATTTTAAAAATAAGATTCCGTTTCGACCATATTATAATTTCTGTTTCCATCGTCAACAACTCGCAAATAAAACCGAATAGAAACAAACGGGGCCAAGATGTTAAGATGATGCTTCAAGAATATGACAGGGAATAATACAATGCGAAAAATATGGGTCAAGGTGGATCCCTGGGACAAGAAGATCGTGACGACCGCACTTGAAGGCGGTGCCGACGGTCTAATGCTTCCTAAGGGATTTTCAGAAAAAGCAAAAGCTTTGGGAAGGATTCAAACTATTTCCGAAGATGGCGATTTGAAGCTTGATAAAGATGTCGTTATTTTTAACATTCAAAGCGGTGAGGATGAGGAAAAGATCGTTAAACTCAGCCGGAAAAAACGTGTTATCCTTCAATGCAGTGACTGGACGATTATTCCCCTTGAAAATCTCATTGCAAAAGGTGCGGATGTTATCGCTCAGGTGCGGAATCCGGAAGAGATGGAAACCGCTTTCGGTATTCTTGAAATAGGTGTAAGACAAGTCTTGTACCATGCGAATGATGCCGTTGAACTCAAGAAAGTTCTCGAACGGTTTCGTTCCAAAGGGGATAAAGTGGCCCTTAAGACTGCAAAAGTCATTGAGGTCAAACCTGTGGGCATGGGGGACAGGGTTTGTGTGGACACCTGTACATCTATGGGCACGGGGCAGGGGATGCTGGTGGGAAACAGCAGCAGTGCGCTGTTTCTGATTCATTCCGAAAGCATATCCAATCCGTACGTGTCTCCCAGGCCGTTTCGGGTCAATGCCGGACCGGTCCATTCTTACACTAGAGTTCCTGGAGGGAAAACAAGGTATCTTTCAGAGCTGTCAGCCGGGGACCCGGTGTTGATCGTTGATTTTAACGGCGATACAATGACCGGAATTGTCGGCCGGCTGAAAATCGAAAAGCGTCCATTGATGCTGGTGAGGGCTGCTGTCGGCGACAAAGAGATGACAGCCATTGTTCAAAATGCGGAAACCATACGATTAACCGATCCCGGCGGCAAAGCCGTGTCGGTGGTGAACCTGTTGCCCGGCGACAAGGTTCTGGTGGCTATGGAAGAGGGAGGCAGGCATTTTGGCATGAAAATCGAAGAGACGATTACGGAGAAATAGCACAACATGGCATTAAATTCCGACACCATGCTTTTTGCAGTGCTGGGAGATCCCGTATCCCATAGTTTGGGACCGCTGATGCACAACATTGCCTTTGATGAAACAGGATACAACGGTGCATATCTGGCTTTCCGGGTAAAAGATATCGGCAAAGCCGTTATTGGAATAAAAGCGCTTGGCATTAAAGGCGCCAGCATTACGATTCCCCACAAACTCTCCGTGATGGATTTTCTTGACGAACTGGATGATTCCGCTAAAAAAATCGGGGCGGCCAATACCCTTGTGAACCGGGATGGTGTTTTGACCGGATATAACTCGGACGGCATCGGCGCCGTAAAGGCGCTTTTTGAAAAGACCGGGATAAAAGATAAAAATGTGATCATTCTCGGCGCCGGCGGTGCTGCACGCGCCATTGGGTTCAGTGTTATCGCCGAAGGGGGGCGTGTAACGATTGTCAACCGTACCCCGGCCAAAGGCGAGGAACTGGCAAAGGCTGTTGGAGCCGATTTTCGGCCGATTTCAGAGCTGAATAAAATCGATTGTCACATTTTGATCAACACCACACCGGTGGGAATGCTGCCGGATGTCGATGTCATGCCAGTTCGAAAACGAGACCTGGATAGAAGCATGGTGGTGATGGATATTGTGTACAATCCATTAAAGACCCGCCTTTTGAAAGCAGCTGAAGCCATCGGTTGTCGGGTTATCGATGGTGTTTCCATGTTCGTATATCAAGGGGCCTTTCAGTTTGAATTATGGACCGGAATAAAAGCACCGGTAGAAGTCATGAGAAATGCGGTGTTGAGTACCCTTGGAGAAGTTTGCGAATAACTTATCGTCTAGGGAATTTTTGAATGCTATGATCGAAATAAAACCACAAAAGCTCGCTGACAGTGACGTCATAGTGCCGGGTTCCAAGAGCTACACCCATCGGATTCTTATTGCCGCAGCCCTTTCAGAGGGTGTTTGCACCATCAGCAACGGTCTTAAGAGCGAAGATACCCTTCTTACCTTGGATGCATTGAAACAGATGGGCATTGCGATTGATGTGATGGATGACCGATTCGTTGTGCATGGAAAAAAAGGACGTTTAAAACCGTGTTTGAATCCCGTGTATCTTGGAAATTCCGGAACATCGATGCGACTTTTAACCGCAGTGGCAGCTTTGGGACAAGGGCGTTATACGCTGACAGGAATAAAGCGAATGCAAGAACGGCCGATTCAGGATCTTTTGGAAGGACTCGTTCAAATGGGGGTTTTTGCGCGATCCATAGACAATACGGGCTGCCCACCTGTTGAAGTCAATGGAGGCCGTGTTTCAGGAGGAACCGTTTCATTGAAATGCGGCGTCAGCAGCCAATTTCTCTCCGCATTGCTGCTTATAGCGCCTTACACTCAAAATGGGGTTGAAATAAACATTATCGAAGGGCCCGTGTCGAAGCCTTATGTGGATATGACCATCGACGTTATGGAAGAATTCGGTGTTAATGTCAAAAGGGATGAATACCGGAATTTTGCCGTTGCCGGCGGCCAGATTTACAGAGCCGGTTCATATGATGTGGAGCCGGACTGTTCTCAAGCCGGATACTTTTGGGCTGCCGCCGCCATTACCGGTTCAAAGATAAAAGTCAAGGGAACGACACTTAAAACACGGCAAGGCGATGTTCGGTTTACACGGCTTCTTGAAAATATGGGATGTAAAATCAGCGATGAATCCGACGGCATCTCGGTCACCGGCGGTCCTCTTTCGGCCGTAACAGCGGATATGGCGGATATGCCGGATATGGTGCCGACTCTGGCAGTGGTGGCGGCCTTTTCCGCAGGAACAACAGTGATTGAGAATGTGGGGCATCTTAAGGCCAAGGAGAGTGATCGTCTGGGATCTGTGGTCCATGAGCTTTCCAAGATGGGAATCGAGGCCAGTTGCAGTGACACGGGCATGAAAATTAAAGGCGGAAGCCCGAAAGGTGCAAAAATCGAGACGTACGGAGATCATCGCATGGCCATGAGTTTCGCCCTTGCCGGTTTGAACGTTCACGGCATCGTTATCAGTGATGAAAACTGTGTTGATAACATTTTTTTAATCGGATATCGATGCACCGGAAAAACGTCTGTAGGGAGATTCCTTGCAAAACACCTTGGGTGGTCATTTGTCGATACGGATGTGAAGCTTATTAGAGAACAAGGGCAAAAGATAGCTGAAATCGTCAGTAAAAACGGCTGGGCTTCTTTTCGTAAAATGGAAAAACAGGTAATTCAAAGGGTCTGCGAACGCGACCGTCAGGTGGTGGCGACAGGAGGCGGTGTTGTTCTGGATGAAGACAACGTCAATCGAATGAAAGACACCGGCGTATTGGTCTGGTTAAAAGCGGATATTAAAACCATCGAGAAACGGATGTCTGAAGATCCTGCGACACATGATTTTCGGCCGGCATTGACTTCCAAAGGATCGGTCGAAGAAATTAAAGAAACTCTTCTTTTGCGAAATCCCTATTATGAAAAAGCCATGAATTTTTTTATTGATACGGATTGGGTCGGCATTGAGGCGGTTTGCAGTGCGATCTTACAGAAGCTTGGAGAAAATGATTTATTTGAGTCTTTTCCCGGACTTCGATCCAAAGACAATCACGAATAAATAGATTGAAAGTGACAGAAAAACAAAATCCCACAGAACCGTCCCGATGCTGATGGAACTTCTTCCGGCAGTCGAAAAACACCCGCATTGGATATCCAGGCCCCTTGCCAGATTAAAAGATAAGGCTCCGATATATGCGACAAGCAGTAAATTGCACCATATTACCGTTCCGGGCATCCAGAAACCGATTATCAAAAAGACTCCTATCAGTAACTCAAGCCACGGGAGAATAAGGGCGGTTATATTGATGAGACTATCCGGAAGGATCTGATAATTATAAAGAATGTCGGCAAATGCTTTGGGGTGAAACAGCTTGTCGTAGCTGGCATATATAAAAACCGCTCCAAGTATCAATCGTGCACCAAGGTAAATAAAGCGAGATATGCTTTTTCTATTTATCGTCATCTTTTGTTACTCTATAGGAAGATCGGCGTTCTTCCACTTTGTCCAGCCGTTTACCAGTATCCTGACATTATTAAATCCCGCGTCGATCAGAAAATTAGCCAGATGATGGCTCAATTCGCAGGTCTCCCCGTCGCAATAGGTAATGATTGTCGCATCGGCAGGTATATTTTTCGTGACCGCCGTAAAGCTTTGATC
>JARRRC010000292.1:0-7149 GCA_037381105.1 Desulfobacterales bacterium | reverse complement strand
CAACAGAAATTTTATTACAAAACGAATTTTAATATATATAGGGACTGCAAATGGGCCTATTCAGCAAACTCAAAGACAAGAAAATATTACTCGTTGGCGACGATGAGTGGATCAGGGACGTCCTGACCGTGTAATTCGGTACTGAAGGCTGCCACATCCTGTTGGTAGAGACGGCTGTTGAGGGGATGGAATTAATAGAATAAGAAAAACGCGAACGAGAGAATATTGACTGTTTCCGTTGGCACCGATCCCGCGATTGAATTAGGGAATATGGGATAGATCTAATACACCGAAGATCTTTTCATAATTACGAGCAATTGGAAGGGCACGAACTTTACCTTAGGGCAGAAAGAGCAGCAAATGTTTTCACATTGATATTTCCTTCCTTTTTTGGGTTAACTTGCTGGATTGATTGAAAATAAACCCTATACATAACTCTAGGAAATATCAAGCAAAAACTCGATATATTAAACGATAATTTCAAATGGTTGTGGATTTAGCACAAATCTATAATTCTTTAACAAAAGGAGGGAATTATGGAAAAAATGAAAGTCAGTGAATTGATGCGGCCGGTTTCTGAGTTTCCCAAAATTTCCTGCGAGGCAACTTTTTCCCAAGCCGTGGATGCCCTTGAAAAAGCCCAGCAGGATTATGCTTCCGGAAAAGCGCCCCAAAGGATTCTTTTGGTTTATGATGATACCCAAAAAATCGTTGGAAAGCTTTCTCCCTTAGACGTGGTCTATGGTTTGGAACCCAACTATGAAAATATCGATAATCTCAAAGATCTCTCCTATTATCACATCCCCGAAAGCATTTTCGAAAATGTAAAAGAGAAGTACCGGTTGTGGCAGCAGCCCCTTTCCAAACTCTGCACCAAGGCTGTTGAGATCAAGATCAAAAACTGCATCAGAAAACCTCCCCCCAATCATATTCTTGACGTCAGCGACAGTATGGACAAGGCTTTTCACCTTTTTGTGGTAGGCAGAAACGATTCCCTGTTTGTCATGGAAGGCAAAGAGATTGTGGGATTGATTCGGTTTTCTGATGTGTACAGAAAAATTGCCGAAACCATTCGGGCCTGTAAAATTCCCAGTTAAAGAAAATAACAGGAAAACCCGGCTTAATGTTTGCTTTAATACCGGAATGGGGATTTTGCTTCACTGGGTCGTCTCACACATTTTCCATACTGCCAGCAGAAACGCTATAACACGGGACTGCTTATCCCGACTGGGGGTCGCTCCACTGTAACAATCTGATATAATGAACTATGCATTTAAAAAAGATGACAGAAAATGGTTTAAAGAGGCATTTTTGATGCCAAAATCAAACGATTAGGAAAAACGATAGCAAGGATTTGGGATTAAGGATTAAGGATTAGAGGAATCTTAGCACCGAAAAGAGTGAATAGTGAACAGGGACCGGTAAATAGGGGCCGATAAATGAGGGTTGAACCTCTTGATCCCAAAAACACTTTGAAAGGAAAATACTGATGAAAGAGCTGATTCATGAAATTAATATCCGTAGAGCGAAACGGGCTCTCAGTGATAAAAAGATACCCGATGAAATCATTCGCAGACTCATGACTGCGGCAACTTTTGCGCCATCCTGTTTCAACAACCAATCGTGGCGTTTTCTCGTTGTTACGGATGAAGCGGCACTAAAAAAGATCCATGACGCCCTGGCCGGCGGCAATTACTGGGTTAAAAAGGCACCGGCAGTTGTGGTGGTTGCAACAAAGCTGGAATTCGGTTGCCGGTTGAGTGACCGCAGGGACTATGCCTTGTTCGATTGCGGATTGGCCACCGAGAATCTCATGCTTCAAGGCTTTAAGGAAGACCTTTATATCCATGCCATTGCGGGATTTGACCCTTTCAAAATAAAAGCCGCATTCAACATCCCTGATGAGTATATTGTGATAACCCTCGTTGCAATGGGCTATCCGGGGGATGATGCATTATTAAGCGAAAAGCACAAGAAACTGGAACATAGCCCAAGAGATCGAAGACCCGAATCAGAGGTGATCTGTTACAACACTTGGGGATTGGGGGCGCCAGGGGAAACTTAGGCAGAGGACCTTAAACCCGATTGAAGGTTTTGAGACCACTTCCAGAGTGATCTCGTGCGAGCACTTATTTCATCGATTTTCAAATCCTTCTGATTACCTTCCGATTGAAAAATAAAAGCAGTTACCGGTATCGGGTTCACAGAATCTGAACATTAAATGTGCATTTTGGCGGTAATACTCTCCATGTTTGTATATGTGTGAATGTTTTCTTGCATATCTGTCCCATTGATCCCAAGATCTCCAATGGCCGTGATAGTCATACCGATGCCCTTTATAATCATAGTTCACGTAAAGACGATGTTGGTCATAAGGGCGTTGGCTGTATCCACGATACTTTTGGTAATCCGGACGAATTTCGTCGTCACGACGGCCCTGTTTTTCGTAATGTTTGAGATCTTCTCTTTCTATTACCCTTCGAGGTTTTCTATCTTCCGTGTTCTGTTCTTTTTGTTTTTGAAATTCTTTCTGATGGTCTTTAATCTTATACATATTACCAGCAAATACCTGGCGGGCTGCAAGCATGAAAAATCCGAAGAGAAGAACAGTTGTAACCGTGAACATAAATATCGAAAGCTCGCAGTGTTTTTCTCTCATGTAAATTCCTTCAATTTAATGGATATTATTTATCTGCTTCTAACGAAAGGAAAGACGTCCGTAAGACCAAGAATATCTGTTACCAGTAATATGATAAATACGATCAGTGCCGCTCCAACAATTGTACCCAGTGCACTGCCCCCTGCCGGTAACTGTTCTAACCTGGATGCAATATTTTCAATTTCTTCGTCGGATAGGCTGTCTATCCGTGCTTTAGCTTCTTCAGGACTTATTCCCCAGGTCACTAAGTATTTTTGAACATCACTACGATCGAGAAACATTTTTATTCTCTTGTGTGAGATATCGCGTTGGTTTTGTTTTAAGATTTCACCTGTATCAACCATTGCGGCACGGGCTGGTGCCGAAATAATGCTGAAGATGCTTAACGCTATAATTATCGGTATTGCAATGACTTTCCTCTTTCGTATTAATGAATACATAGCTGTTTTACCCTCCTTCCATTCATATTTCGACGGCAAGGCTACAAATAGATTGTAAGAGCCTCAAAACAAAAAAGCCTTTGGGCAACCGCTCCCAAAGGCTGAAATAAGTAAGTTCGGCAACCCGGCTTTCATAGCTTTTCAGCTTTAGACCCGTGGCTTTGCGTCCCCGCCTTTCAACGGATTTGCCCTTTCGATCTATCTAAATTTTAAGTATTATAAACAATAATGATGTAATTGTCAATTTTGATTTTATTCCTATCAAATAATGCGTAAATTAGATACCCATTTTATACTTAAGTTTCCGGGATTGACACCATATATCTTCTAAGATATAAATAAACATTTTGTCTGTTTTTAAAATAATCATGAATGCTTTTCAAAAAAATCGAATAAAGATTTTGCAGGCCCTTTTTTATGGCCGTCTCGCATTTGGATACCCGGAAGCGAAGTATAAAAAAATATAAAGATGAATCAGGAGAATGTTGATGGCAGAACAGGACCGGAAGAAAAACACCAAATTCAGTGGAAAATCTAAAACAGGAATTCAAAAGACGGCCACGCAGATCGAAGGACTGGATGAAATCCTCCAGGGCGGCTTTCCAACGGGAAGAACCACCCTCGTCGGCGGCGGTCCCGGCACGGGAAAGAGCGTGCTGGGGCTGGAGTTTATTTATCGGGGAGCCATGTCCGGACATCCGGGCATCTTTCTGACCTTTGAAGAAACGGCTGAAAGTTTTGATCGAAGGATGGATCGATCCCCATGTTTTTCTTTCCGGAGATTTCAGCCTGAAAGGGCTTCTGGCTATCATTGAAGGAAAGGCCGAACAAATGGGCGCCCGCAGAATCGTGATCGATGCCGTGGACATGCTGATGCGCGTTTTTGATACATTGAAACAACAGGAGAACGAAATTTTTGCGCTTCATAGATGGCTCAAAGACAAAGGGATGACAGCGGTTGTGACCACCAAAAAAGGCACGGGCCTGCCACCTTCGCACGAATATCTCGATTTTATGGCGGACTGCGTCATACATCTGGACCAGAGAGTCAGAGAGCAGGTCAATACAAAGCGGCTTCAGGTTATCAAATACCGGGGTTCGGGTTATGGGGGAAACGAGTTTCCTTTTCTGATTTCCGGAGACGGCCTTTATTTTGATCCTATTTCAGATGTTGAGATGTATTACAAGCCGCTGCTTGACCGCATTTCGAGCGGAAACCCGTCTTTGGATAAAATTATAGGGGGAGGTTATCAAAAAGGGACCTGCATTCTGATTTCCGGTTTAACCGGGACCGGCAAGACATCCATGGGCTGCACGTTTGCGTGTTCTGCGTCCCGGGAGGGGGATAAGGTACTATATGTCACTTATGAGGAATCCCGGGACGGCATAGCTGCGGGGATGCTCAGCCTGGGGATCGATCTTCGTCCCGGGATCGAGGAGGGCGTACTGGAGATCATGGCGGTGATGCCGGAGTCCATGGGAGTCGAAGAGCACCTTTTCGTTATCAAAAGGGCGATCAGGCGATTTAAACCTCAACATCTGGTGGTGGATGCCATATCCGCCTTGAAGCGCATAGCGGGTGAAGCGGCTGCATTCGATTTTCTCATCCGGATTGTCGATGTCTGCAAGAAAAACGGTCTCACCGTCATTTTAATCAACCAGGCCAGGGGCTCCTCTGAGGACCATGAGTTCAGCGGCATCGGCATTTCATCGGTTATCGATACGGTAATTACGTTGCATCGCAGAGATATGGGAAATGAAGTCAGCCGTGTTCTGCTGGTCAGGAAGTCACGAGGGTCAAACCACTCCAACAAATACCATGATTTTTCTCTTACGGACCGGGGTATTCAAATTGAGTGAAAGATCAATGCTGCTTAGATTTGGGTAAATACTCAGGAGGCAGGGAATCAATATGAGCACGTTATCCGATAATGGAGCCAGGAACGGAAGCTTTGTTTTTCAGTTGTTTGTGGCCGGAGATGAATCCAATTCCAGTGAGGCCCGAGAGAATCTCAAAACGATATGCGAATCATACCTAAAGGAGCGTTACAAGATCCAGATTGTGGATGTGTTCAAATCATTTGATATCGCATTGGAAAACAGAATATTTCTGACGCCCGCACTGGTCAGGGTTTCACCTTCACCAAAGATAACCGTTTTCGGCAATTTGAGTGATACGGGGGCGGTGCTCAAAGCCCTGGGGATAGGCTTGAAGGCATGAATGGTGAAAAACCCACTTATGAAGAACTGGAATCCAGACTGGCTGCGGCAGAAGGAATGCTCAAAGCGATAAAGAATGAGGAAATCGACAGCGTCATCGGTAAAGAAGGCGTTTATCTTCTGCGCCTTAAGGAAGCGGAGGAGGCGCTTAAAAAGAGCGAGAAGAAATACCGCAGCGCCTTTGCCAACGCCGCTGTCGGCTTTGCGTTGACGACGCCCGATGGCCGTTTTATCGAAGCCAATCATACCTATTGCTCGATTACGGGCTATAGCCTCCAAGAGCTGAAAACCTTTGATTTTAAGAAATTGATTCATCCTGATGATGTTGCGGAAAACATGAGGCTGAACGAGCGTTTGCTTTCCGGCCGGATCGCCGGCTTCGTCATCGAAAACCGCTATGTTCGCAAAGATGGAGAATTCGCCTGGGTTCGAAAAAGCCTCTCGCTGGTGCGCAACGAAAAGGGCGAACCGGAATGGCTCATGGCGCTGATTGAAGACATCACCGGACGTAAGCGGGCCGAGGAAGAATCGCGTTATGCAGCTAAAATGAGCCAAGCGCTCAACCGCATCAACGATGTGTTGCACGCTACCCTCGACATTGATCAAGTCACACGAAAAGTGGTTGGAGAGGGTGCTGCCGCTCTTGGAAGTGAGACCGCAGCCCTCTCATTGCG
Organism: Desulfobacterales bacterium; assembly: GCA_037381105.1. Classification (GTDB taxonomy): domain Bacteria; phylum Desulfobacterota; class Desulfobacteria; order Desulfobacterales; family UBA11574; genus UBA11574. Next base: position 1,156 of record JARRRC010000292.1, on the reverse strand, counting down.
TCAAGATAATGGCTGGACGGTTTGGCATGTTCATGGAATGCAAACCAGTTTAATCGGAGAACGGATGGAGGATACCCAAGAAAAGCATGCCTTACATGCGATTCTAACCTGCCAACCGGTAATGGTTGAGGACGGGTTCAACGACGAGCGTTTCAACCGGGAGCACCTGCGCCGATACAATATACGCGCAGTGATGGTCGTCCCTTTAATCATTCAGGGCCTGCCTTTTGGTGTCATCTACTTCAATTATCACACCGGGCCTCACACATTTACTGAGACTGAAATAAATTTTGCCCGCCAACTTGGCGCCACTGCGTCAATAGCTCTGGAAAATGCCCGGATATTTTCCGACCTCGAGCAAGCAGAAAAGGAATTACTCACGTTGAATAAACGCCTGGAGCTGGCTCAAAACGCGGCTAAGGCGGGGACATGGGACTGGGACGTGGATAGGGGAAACATCGTCTGGTCGAACCAAATGTTTACCCTGTTTGGACTTGATCCTTTGAAGACCACGGCATCCTTTGAGGCTTGGCGATCTGTTCTGCACCCTGATGATCTGGAAATTGCCGAACAGCGGATTGACTTGGCCCTCAAGGAGCGGTCTTTCTTTAATAACGACTACCGGATTATTCTCCCAAGCGGAGAGATTCGCTGGATCAACGCGACAGGAAAAGGGGAATATGACGAACAAGGCCGGCCGATCCGAATGATCGGCATCTGTCTGGACATCACCGAGCGCAAGCAGGCGGAAGAGGCATTGCAAAAAGCCCACAACGGCCATGAAGAAAAGGTTAAAGACCGAACCTTTCAACTGCTACAAGTCAACGAACAACTGAAGCTGGAAATCGAAGAGCGCAGGACAACAGCGGAAGACCTTCGGAATGCCCTAACCGAGATAAAAGAATTAAAAGACCGCCATGAAGCTGAAAAGAATTATCTCCAGGAAGAAATCAAGTCCGAACACAACTATATAAACATTGTCGGAAACAGCGAAGCGCTCAGATACACGCTCTACAAAGTCGAAAAAATTGCGCCGACAGACACGGCGGTTCTCGTTCTCGGCGAAACCGGAACCGGCAAAGAACTGATCGCCCGTGCCATTCATGATTCAGGCCCCCGCAGGCATCACGCCTTTGTGAAAGTCAACTGCGCCACA
>JARRRC010000291.1:0-3898 GCA_037381105.1 Desulfobacterales bacterium | reverse complement strand
ACTCGTTCACCGCTAGAACCCTTTTAATTTCCGAACCGTTCAGAGGTCGTGAATTTTCCCGGGTAATGGCGGAAAAGGCTGTGACCTTGCCGTTTTTCATTTCCAAAAATCCATCCAACGGCTTTTCTTTTGATCTTTCACAGAGCATGGTCGCCTTGATGCTGTTCCCGTTGACCACATGCTGCCCGAACCCTAAAAAAATCGGATTTGCATGACATTCTGAGCAACCCACGGCGGTTTTGGCCGTATTGTGAGAATAAAACGGTGCAAAACGCAACTGTTCCTTTCCCTTAAACTTTGCCACATATTCTGTTTTGACGGTCCGGCCGTCTTCATCGACAACCGTCACAAAGGTCTGGCATCCCGGTGTCACCGGAGAGATTTTGCCCCGCTGGTCAAGGGCCAGTGGAAACGGGTAAAGCTTTCGCCAGTCTTCGGTTTCGCTGAATTTTCCTTTTGTTTTGCGATTCTTAATATGATCTTTTGCCAGTTGAGTTCGATCGTACCGTGTGTGGCAGCCAAAACACTGGGGAACAGCGCGGGAATGACACGCATAACATTCCAGCCGCTCATGACCGGTGATGCTGTGTTCCGGGGTTCCGGTAATCACCGGGCTTTGATGCAATTTTCCGGTGCGTTTGCCAAGCACATAAACCTTGCCGGATTCGTAAAACACGTTGGAGTATTTGCTTCCCTTTCCGGTGAGGACCATTTTCATCCCCGGCTGCATTTTTATGGCGTAACTTTTGGATTCTCGTACAGCTTCGTCGTTTTCGCGTTCGATCGTTTGAAAAGCCGGTTGCTTTGTACTAGTGCCGTGGCAATCTTCGCATCGCGTTTCCGTCTGGCGATACATGTTTTCATAGGCATAACCGTCTCCCATGATATCCCTTGATGTATGGCAGTCAATGCAGTCCATGCCCCTGGCAAAATGAATATCTTCGGTAATATGGGTGATATTGCGAGCGCCGCTGATCATTTCGGGTCCCGGCAGGCCGTTTCGGGTCGGCACCAGACAATTATTTCCATCATGAAGTCCCTGATAGGTAAGCGCGATACGGCCGCTGCGGTTGTGACACCGCAAGCAGACATCATTTCCGGGCAGGGCCGCCAAATGATGGTTTGCCGAATAAGGTCCTTTATCTTTGAGGGCAGGATCATTCCCCTGGTAAGTGGCCGTATCGTTGTATGGGAAATGGCATGCGGCACACCCGGAATTGTGGCTCGCGGCGTATTTTCGATTTGTTTCGATTCCCACATGACAGAGCGAGCAAAATTTACGATAAAGCTCTCCGGAAAGATTGTTCAATTGAGAGACACCTTTCAGCTCAAGTGGCACGCCGTCTGCGGAAAAGGTTTTTGCCGTGCGTGTACCGTATCGTGTGCCGTCTTCACCCTCCCAGGTTTTCTGTATGTTTTTGATTATACCGGTATTGGTAAGCATTATATTGGCCCGGACCCGTTTCAACTGATAGGAATGACACCGGCCGCAGGTTTGTTCCCAGAATTTTGGATCCGATGGATTTTTAGGGCCGAACATGGTCTGGTGGGAAACATCCTTGTTTTCGGATTTTGAGTCACCGCCGTGGCAGTCGATGCAGACGGGGTGGGTGGCGGAAGCCGGTTCCAGACCTTGGTGGCAGGAAACACAGGTGGATTCGTTTGCTAAGCCGGCATTGCAAGCGATCAGAGACCATGTAATGCCAATCAAAATAGAAATAATGACGGATCGAAACATCAATTGACCGGATTTCAAATAATGAAGTATTTCCAACGAGTATTCTTTTAGATGTAAAGACATTTAAAATCAAGTCACAGTTCAAACTTAAAAAAACAGCTTGCCGATCCTTGAAACCACTTCTATTCTTTCTTTTTTTCTTTATTTAATATCAATCGACCGATAACAGACCATGCAAGATAAACGATCAGCATGCAGACGGCAAACCAGAAAACCCCTCCGATTTTAACAATATTTCCATTAAAATTTGTGAATTTTAATACATAATCCCGTCCAAAATTTTCAAGCAGCTTCTCGGACTTAAATGCCTCGTTTACATATGCGAGCATGATGAGAATGGGCAGGTATTTGGTGGGTATGCTGTTTAAAAGACCTTCGAAAAAGTAGTCGTAATAAACCTTATTGAGCCGGGCATGGTCGATATTTTTGGCCAGGGCTTTGCCTTTTTCAGGATCTTTGCAGGTGAGCGCTTCGTTTCGGAGATTGTACCAGTATAGAAATTCTTTTTGCAGGTTTAGATATCGTTTTGTTTTGTAAATTCTACTTAAAAATTTAGTGGATGCAACCGTCAACAACACGATGACCAATATTACCACCGCCGGTCCCAAGGGATTCAGAGGGTTAAATATGAAGTTGAGACCTTTGACGAAGGTATGGGCGAGAAAAAGTATTTTCATCCATACGATGTCAAGAATGTCTTCCATAAAAAAAGCAAAAAGCGGTTCATGGCTCCTCATTCAATTTTACAAAACTTCCGGGTCTCTTCCGGATAGTGATTCGCACTCCAAGTGAAGCCGAACCTTTGAACCTTGAACCCTGAACCGCTTAACCATATTGTTATATCCAGATCTCGATCTTGAAAAATCTGAAGAACAGAAAGAACAGGGTGAGCGCCAGAACGATCTTCAGCGTCTTTTCGCTGAAAAGCTTCTGAGCACGGCTGCCCAGCATGCCGCCCACGAATCCACCGATGATAATTGAAATCATCAGCCACAGGTCCGGATAATAGTCGTTTAACAGATATCCTATAAAAGATCCGATGCTGCTGAAACAGGTCCCGATAAGTGAGATCGGTACGGCAATATACATGGGAAGGGCGCCCAGCGTGGTCATGGCCGGCACCAGCAAAAATCCGCCGCCGATGCCGAAACTTCTGGAAACCACCCCGATGCCCACGCCTAAAAGACCGAAAAGCAAAGGATTGATGGTGAACTCTTCGCCCCAGAACTTGAAACGATAATCGGTTAGCCCGGTTTTGACCGGTTCGATCCTCCCCATTTCCACGGAGGTCCCTTCAGCTTTGGCTTTCGCCACCGCCTCGTTGAATTTTCTCACCATGGCTTTGATGTTTTTTCGCTTCTCCATAACCTTGGGCGTGAGTTCGTAGAGCGTTCTGATCCCCATGAGTACCACCAGAATGGCCAGCCACTCTTTATAGGTTTTCATGGGCAGGTACTTGGTGGCATATTTCCCCAGCCAGATGGAACCGATAAAAATCCCCACGCCGAACGAAATTCCCACCGGCCAGGCGACGCGCCTTTCTTTAACTGCATAGCGGTAAAAAGACCCCAAAGGAGAAAACAGCGTCAATGCCATATTGGAAGGTCGAAGGACATTGGCGGCATTAATTCCGATAGGACCGGCCGTTTGCACGACCATAACCTGGAACGCAGCCATGAGCATGCCGCCGGCTGCGCCGATCATGGAAAAATAGGTTCCCACCAAAATAGCGCCGATGATGATCCAGATGGGATTCATATAGCGGCCGCCCAAAGTCAGCCAGAATCCGTTGGCTTTTACATTGTAACTGCCGATTTTTGCATTGTTGACATAGACATCGAATTCTGTATTCGGTGGGGTATCTCGAAAAGATTTAAAAGAAGCCTTGAATTTTCCGGTGGTTTTATCCAAGGTAATGGATGTGCCTTTGTCCCAGTAATGTTTATGGGTATTGTAATCTCCGAGGACGCTACGGGCAAAAATGGTCACTTGCCCCACCTTGGTGCTTTCCTTGACGACTGTATTGATGCCATAGCTGCTTTCATGGGCGTATTTGAAAAAATTCCATTCCTGTTCGGTCTTGATGGTCGCCAGCATAGCCTTTGCTTCCGGGCCGAGAGCCTCCCAGTTCGACAATTTGAACCAAGTGGTTTCATAGAG
>JARRRC010000290.1:0-9117 GCA_037381105.1 Desulfobacterales bacterium | reverse complement strand
GCTTCTGACGTTGCCGGCGCCGTAATCCAGCAAAGTGATCATTTAGTGTCCCTGTTTTATTTTTTCTGTGAACCGATTGGGAAATTATCTGAATTTAGCTTAAATTAAAAGCGCCCGGTGATCAAGCATCATTTTACAAGCATCACGTGCTCTGAGTCGGTCTTTATAAAAATTGACAATCTTCTTAAGATGAGCATTTTAATAATAAATGGGGTTATGTTCAATGAATTGGATTGAAACACGGCTAATTCCCTTTAGATGATTTTTATGGAAGCCGGATTGTTAAAAGGGTCAAAAAACGTTTTATGATGTTATAACATTGACTTAATACGTTAAGTTCGTAGGGGTCGTAAAGGCATCTTAGGGTTCAGAGGTCGTTAGGATGTACTCAAAAATTAAAACTTCAGGACAACTTCGGGTTGAACTCAGCAAGAAGGTATTATTAAAGATTCTTGAGAGAATCTCCAGTGGCAGGGTATCTGAACTGGCTGATGATATCGGACTGCCGTACGACCTGGTGTATAATCTGGTCCACGGAAGAATCAGCTCTATTTCTGCGGAGAATTATAAATTAATTTTTGGCGAAGAACCGCCGTACCAGGCGGTGAAAAGAGTTGACGGGACCTATTTCAGAGAGATGGTGAGATTATGGTTATACCTGAATACCGAGGATTCGGAGGCAGATCTTTATCGGGAATTTTACCAAGACAAAAATGTTAAGAAGGTCGATTATAGGATTTTCAGTGAGTCCACTCAAACCATTGAAAAAAGGCTTGAAAAAGCCATGGAAGAAAAATTTATCAGTCAGGGATTTAGCCGGCTGGATATCAAGGAGATGATCAGGGATTTTTTATCAATGAAGGAACAGGAGCGCGTCCAATACAAAGATATAAGACCGATTTTAAATTTTCTCGAAAATAAGCTGGAAATTAATCCGACACGAATATTAAATCAGTGGTTTGTACGCTATGAAGACGGTGAATTAAAAACGGTAACCAAAACGGTATATGATAATGCACTGGCGCTGAAAAAAAGAACAGAACATGCTTTATCATCAGGTTCAAGGTACGAACTCGAAAAAATTCGGGAAGAAATCTATGGAAAAAGAGAGGGGTACATCCTTTTTTCCGAAGTCGAAGAAGAGTTGGAATTTTTAAGAAAGTACGGTGGGGAAAATCCCCGGCGATATTTGGGAAGAAGTGTGAGCCATTATAAAAAAGCAAGACTCAAAAGAATCGCTTCCCGGAGAGCTTTAAAAATTAAGGATGCATGCAGTGAACTTATTGATAACCATCCTGAACTCGACCTAAAATCCCTTCCGGATTCTCATCGAAAAGCAAGGTTAAAGGAACTGTTTTCTATTCTTCAATCATATTCTATTTCTAAAGCGATAAAGGATGAAGAGCGGATTGAAAAATTTATATTACCGTCTGCATATCATCTTGAAGAAGAATGCCGTATGGAAACGGATAGTTGTGTGAGTCTGAACAAAGCGGCTTATTTTTTGGGAATGAGCAAAATTGCCTTTGACCTCTTGGTGGCCTGTTAAAAGCAAAATATGAATCATTGGCAAAAGATTATGGAAAATCACGTCATTCGGTTAAAGGGTCAAAAAGAGAAAATCATGATATTGACAAAAAATCTTCACAGCACATAGTGAATTCTAAACAGGCCCTTACAAAGAAAACATCCGATACACACGACGTTGTTTAAACCGAACCTTCGATCATTTCCATAAACTTTGCTGCATGTATTGGGGCAAACAGTAATTTAGAGGCGAAAATGACATCAATATCCGCTTCAACAATCAATTGTGACAGTGCTTGAAAAGGAGATGGACATGGATCTGAAAGAATATTTCGAAAATACAAAAGGTTTCGGTGTATTGGCGACAGCAGGGGCCGGCGGGCAGGTCAACGCGGCGGTCTATGCAAGGCCCCACTATATGGAAGATGGGTTGTTGGCCTTTATCACGAAGGATCGAACTACACACGCCAACATTCAGGCAAATCCTAATGCGACGTATTTATTCAAGGAAGAAGGCCCGGAGTACAAAGGAAAACGGCTGTATTTGACCAAAGTCAAAGAGGAAGATGACGCCGAGCTCATTGAAAGTCTTCGCCGAAGAAGTTATCTGTCCGATAAAAACAGTGGAGAATTATCGTTTTTGGTCTATTTTAAAGTGGATAAGGAGCGCCCTTTGATCGGTGATTGAAGCAAGGCCTATGCAAAATCCCCCTTTTTGCCCAATCCGCCTGAAGCGGACAAGTCTCCGCGTCAGGCTCAAATTTTAACCCGCCACCGAACTTTGGCGGGTTAATCCTCGAAATACTCAATATATGGATGCTTGTCCCGAGGTGTTTTTCATCGGGGGGGTTAAAATTTTCGCCTTCCTTGAACTTGAACAAAAATGAACCTTTTTTAAAAGGACTCGAAGCATTGGTCAGAATAAATCATATTTGGGTGGTTTCGATTTGGCGGACATTTTGAAAATTGTGTTCGTACTTTACGATCCGTTCAATTGTTTTTTCAAAGTAGTGTAAACCTTTTCATATGTAGGAACAGGCAGCCCATATTTACCGGCTTCACGGACGATGTAACCGGTGAATGTTTCCAGTTCTGCTTTGCCTCCTTTTTCAAAATCCGTTTGCATCGATGTTTTGGTCGTAGGGGGGAAGGTGTTGACTTTTGCGATAATTTCTTCTCTGATATTTTCCGGCAGCGCAATCTGTTTTGCTTTGGCGACACGCAAAACTTCAACAAGCAGTTTGTCCAGGAATTGTTTCCCATTTTCGCTATCCAGAACGCCGCGCATGGTTTTGTTCAGAAAAGTTGTTGCACTGGCAAAGGCGGAAATTAAGACGTATTTTTCCCACACAATATATTTAATGTCTGTTCGGTATTGCGCATCGATATTTGCATTTCTGAAAAAAGTTTCAATCTTTTTGCCGTCGATAGTTTCATCGAATTCGTTTCCAAAAAACAGTTTGTTCAATGCCCCTTCCTGTTGAACTACGCCGGGCCGAATGATATGTGCGCTGATATATACACATCCGTTCAGTATTTTTCCTTTGTTAAGAATACCACGCAACCGGTCGGCATTATCCACGCCGTTGAGCAAAGAGATGACCCGGGTATTTTCTCCGATGGAAGGAGAAAGAAGTTCGGCGCTCTTTTCAAGATCATAGGTTTTTACACAAAAAATGACGCAATCGAATATGCCGCAGCCAATCGGGTTGTCGACGGCCCGATCCGGTCTGACGATTGATGTTTCTTTTTCCGTAATGAGTTTCAATCCATTTTTCTTTATTTGGTCGAGATGATCCCCCCGGGCGATGAAAACAATTTCAACATTTTTGTCATCGGAATATTCCTTTGCCAGCATTCCGCCATAATATCCTCCCACACCGCCAATTCCCACAATGGCTGTTTTCATTGTCTTCCTCCCTATCAAGTTCGGTCCTTTGTTTATGGTAAGTGTTCAGGGGGTGCGCCTCCCCGTCTCATTCCGACGTCTGCGCGTCTGGTCATTTCAATGACTCAGCAGCGGTGGCATTCCTGCCCCCTCCGCGTTCTCCCGCAAAAAAACCTGCGGGAGCCGCGGTCTCCCCCACTGCTAAGGCATCGAAATGACGAAGCCGCTTCGCCGATATCGTTCAACGGGAAAGCGCACCCCCTGAACACTTACTGTTTATTTACTATGTTTATTCGTGAGCTCAGCAACATTTTGACAACGCTTCTTGGGACTATATTTCAGCGCCATCGTTTCAAGGTATTCCCTGACTCGACCGGTGGTTGAAATGAACATTTTTGAGCCGGTCATAAATGTGAAGATATCATCGACATTTCCGCAGGTCCTGGCAAACTCCGGGCCGATGACGACGGCGGGTTCAGGGACATTGGTATTTTGGGCCATGGCTTGTACGTACATATCGAGACGATCCTTGAGGGTCTGAAAATAATCAATGTCTTGATCGATCATCAGACCGGTTGTTTTGGAAAGATGCTGTGAAAATTCGTAAATCGCCATCCAGAAAAGCTCCAGGAGCGGGTTCTTGAAGGGATGATTTTCCAGATAGTACGATATGCTCCATCCCACGCTGATAATCTTCAGGATCTGAAGCTCGTATTCAACGGCACTGCGTTTGATGTTCGCTTCTTCGGGAAGCCGTTTCATCAGCCATTTGATATCTTCCCGGTCAATGGCGAAATTGAAAAGATCATCTCGGAGTTTTTCAATTTCCGTTGGTTTGTCTTCTGAATTTATCATCGCTGAATCAACCTGGGGTTGAGCTTTTAAAATCTTGATTTATTCGATGGAGATAATGATTTTTCTGTCTTTTTTGTGTTCCTCGATCTCGGCTATGATTCCCAGTGGTTCTTCGGTTTTAGAGATATCGACAATTTGTTCGAGATCGATGCCCAGATCATCCAACACCTTTATTGCTTTTCGCGGCACCAATTTTGACGCCACTTTAATGATTCCAAGGGGTACGGTCATGGTGGTATCCGGCCCATGGTCGGTATTTTTGAAAATTCTGATTTTGAGCTTCAACATAAATGCTTTCCTTGTTCACGAGGTTTATCCGCCTCTGATGTGATCTTTTACAAAAACCTCATTATACCTGATGCGGCAATATTTTCAATAGGCTAAGGCGTTATCCTTTTTCTTTTAAATTCGATTCAAAAATGGATTCCTTTGAAGTTGCTTTAACAATCTCCACCATAATCAGGTTCAAATTCTTATTATCATTGCCGGTGTTTTGTTTCGTGAAAAACTAAGGACTTTCGGAAGGGTTGTCAATGATTAAAAAAATGGATTTTATAAGAAAAAGCGGTAGAAGCGCGCAATGGGGGTCACTTTAAAAATAAGGTCCAATTTGTTGAAATTAAAAAGGAAGGAAATACATTAGCTTACACTCCATGTCGCGCCGTTATCTGTGCTGGATATCGTTGAGATGCCGCCGGCAATATTTACTCGAACTCCTAAATAGAGTCCACTGGGGCTTGTCAAATAAACATCGTAATTATCTTGACCTGCTATCAATGCGGGTGTTGCGGCCAACCCTCTGTTATTAAATATAAACGTATTCCCATTGAATGTTGTAATCGTAATATTTACATCTTTTTGCAATGTAACATTGTTTCTTAAAACAGTGTCCCCTCCGTTCAAAGTCCCGCTTCCATCCTGGTCTACAAATACGGTGTACTTTTCGGTTCCCGGGCTAACTGTGATATAGGCATTTGAGTTGCTTCTGACCGCCCACATTTTCGCCAGGTTCATGTCGTCATATATTTGCCTTACCGATGTTTGCAGCTTGTGCCTGGGTAGCCACGATATGTAGCTGGGTATTGCGATGGTTGTCATTATAGCAAGAATGCTCAAAGTTACGACAAGTTCAGGTAGAGTAAAGCCTTTCTCATTCATCAATGCCTCCCAAAAACAATGCGATCTGTGTTTTATGGCTATGAACCGGAGAGTGCGCATCAATCATTAACCCTTCACTCCCTCTGAAAAGCGCTAAAAAGGCGGTAGCTTCCGGGTCCTTCAAGCGCCACGGTTCGAGTTTTCGTTCAACCCGGATCGTCCAGCCTGACCGGCCCATATGATCTTTATAGAATTCCAATACTTTTTCCCATGGATCACTGGTTTCAAGTTCGGCATAACACCCGCCTTTGAGTTTCATGACGTTCACAATTTTTGAATTTGGATAGCGGGTTACCTTTCCATTAAAACCGTACGGCATCCTATCCATGCATCCAGGGATAATGCATAGTAATGCCGTCAATAATATAGATACCCAAATAATTCTGGATGTCATGAGTCGTTCCTTTATAATTCATATCGGAACTTTTCCGGTAAAGTTAATGCAAAAATTATGCAAAAATTTTATTGAGTTATAAAAAGTCAATATATCAATAAGTTGGATGTAAAACAATATCGCTGGATCAAGAAACGGAGACAATATTTGCCAATGTCATTGCCGTTTTTGGGCCAATATTGCCGGATATCATTTCATCGGAGTTATTGGTTAGAAATTATATACTGATTCTCCAACCACTTAATCTCATTGAATCTTCTCTCTTGACTCGATGTCACATTTAGCCTTATAAGCAACTTATAAGGAGGATGTTATGCTGAAAAAGCCGGTTATGGGAGCAATGGCGGCGTGTCTTTTATTTTCTTTGTTATTTTGGGTATCGGGAACCGCCTTTGGGGCTAACAAGCCGTATACTTTTGGTTTGCTTTTGGTCGGCCCTTATAATGATCACGGGTGGAGCCAGGCGCATTTCGAGGCCGGCAGATATGTTGAAAAGAAGATTCCCGGAACCAAGATGATCTTCATCGACAAGGTCAATCCAGCGGACCGTCCCGGTGTGACGATTCCCCAGCTGGTGGATGATATGGTGGAAAAAGGAGCAAAATTAATTATTGCAAATTCAGACGACATGAAAGACGGAATCAGAGAGGCAGCCCGCATGCATCCTCAAATCCATTTTATTCATATCTCCGGCGATGATGTGTTGACCGGAAAGGCGCCGAAAAATCTCAGCAACCTGATGGGAAAAATGTTTTACGGAAAGATGATGGCCGGATTTGCTGCGGCAATGACAACACAAACCGGAAAAATCGGATACCTCGGCCCTCTGGTCAACGAAGAAACCCGGAGGCTGGCTGTATCGTGCTATCTGGGGGCAAAATACGCCTGGGAAAATGTTCTGAAAAAGGATCCCGCCAAATTGAAATTTCAGGCAACCTGGATCGGTTTTTGGTTTAATATACCCGGCGTAACCGCCGATCCGTCACAAGTCGCCTGGAACTTTTTCAACACCGGATATGATGTTGTCCTTTCCGGAATAGACACTACGGAAGCGGTTGTTGTGGCAAGGCAAAACCGGCGGGAAGGAAAAAAGGTCTGGGCGATCCCTTATGATTATATCGGCGCATGCCAAGGCGCGGAAGATGTCTGTTTGGGAGTCCCCTATTTCAACTGGGGGCCGGGATATGTTTCTTTTGTAAAGGCGTCAATGGAAGGGAAATGGACGTCCAAATGGGTCTGGCTGGGCCCTGACTGGAAAGATATCAATGATCCGGATACCAGCACCATCGGTTTTGCGGCCGGACCGGCCTTGTCTTTATCGGCCAAGGCGGCACTCGACACATTTGTCAAGGATCTCGGCGCGGGCAGAGCAGTGCTTTTTAAAGGACCCCTTTACTATCAGGACGGCAGTTTATTTCTAAAGGACGGTGAGATCGCCTCCGATCAGCAGATCTGGTACATGAAACAGCTTTTAAAAGGAATGAGCGGTCAAAGCGGCGTCAAATAGCTCAAATGAAATGTCATTTGGATATGTTCTAAAATGTGGATAGAACTTCGGAACATCCACAAATATTATGGACCCATTAAGGCCAATTGCGGGGTCAATCTGAGAATTGTGCCGGGTACCATCCATGGTATACTCGGCGAAAACGGCGCAGGTAAAACCACATTGATGAAAATTCTGGCGGGTTACAGCCGGAAGAGCCGCGGCCGAATTCTTATCGACAATACCCCTGTACATTATCACACCCCGGCCCAGGCGTCGGATCTGGGCATCGGCATGCTCTATCAAGATCCTCTCGATTTTCCCCTTTTATCGGTTCTGGATAACTTCATGCTCGGTCAAACTTCAGGCATTTCCAACAAGAATCGCATGTATGGGAAGCTGTTTGAAAAAATGGCCAGGACATTTAGCTTTTCCCTTCGTCCGGATACCCTGGTTAAAAACCTTACCGTCGGCGAGAGGCAACAACTTGAGATTTTAAGGCTTCTGGCCCGTGGCGTCCGGGTATTGATCCTGGATGAACCGACCACCGGTATATCCAATTTACAGAAAAAAATCCTTTTCCAGGCCCTTAGAAAACTGGCCTCGGAAGATAAAAGCGTGATTCTGGTGTCTCATAAACTGGAGGATGTGGAATCCGTGTGCGACAAAATAACCGTGCTGAGACACGGCACCGTAGCCGGAGGGATGGAGAGCCCTTTTGTTACGGATACCTTGCTGGAGATGATGTTCGGTTCCCCTCCGGTTCCTTCATCACGCACCCGTGCGAGAATCGGGGACAAAGTCCTTGAGATGGCCCGCGTATCTGCGTCGGGCGGCCGCACGGGTCTTAAAGATTGCAGCATCACCTTACGCCAGGGAGAGGTGGTTGGTCTGGCCGGTCTTGAGGGCAGCGGTCAGGAAATTTTTCTCCGGATTGCCGCTGGATTGAAGCAGCTGTCCGGAGGCACCTTACTTTTTCAGGGTGTGAACATGAGCAAAAAGGGTTACCATGCATTCAAAAACAGAGGCGTCGCATATTTGCCGGCCTCTCGTCTTGAAGAAGGATTAATATCAGGATTGAATATTGCCCAGCATGTTTCGCTTCAGGACGACCCAAAAGGATTTTTTGTAAAAAAGCGATATGCCCACCATGGTGCAAAAAAACGCATTGCTGCCTTTCGGATCAAGGCCGAACCGGAATCCTTTGTGGAATCGCTTTCCGGGGGAAATCAGCAGCGCCTGCTTCTTTCTTTTTTGCCCGCGGATCCGGTTTTGCTCCTTTTCCTGTTGACTGCGGATCGTATCCTAGTTTTTTTCGATGGCGCAGTCATTAAGGATATCCGAGCGGACCAGACAGATGTCCATGAACTCGGTCGGGCAATTGCAGGCAAAACCTAAATTTTTCGTAAGGTTTCCGGGCTGGGACAGCTCGGTTTATATTGGCTCTACAGGCGCTGAATTCTTTAACCTTATCCAATAAATTTTAAATCTTTTTACCGAGATTATAAAATTGCCTTTCTAAGATAATATGAGAATTATTACTCGATATCTCGTCGAAAGCATACTGGCATTATTTGCGGTGTTATTTTTCACAACAATGATTCTCATCGTTTCCGGCGCTCCGCCTTTTTCTGCCTATTATCAAATTGTCAAAGGTTCATTGGGATCCTGGATCAAATTGGCTCAGGTCATACAGATTTGGGTACCGCTGACACTTTGCGCCTCCGGTCTCTTATATACATTTAGAATCGGTCTCTGGAATATCGGCGTTGAAGGACAGATCATGTTAGGCGCCGTTTTCACAACGGC
>JARRRC010000289.1:0-4345 GCA_037381105.1 Desulfobacterales bacterium | reverse complement strand
ATGGCCTATGCCACTTTTCGAGCAGCCTCGAGCTCAAAGGCATGACGCTGGCCATAGTAAAAGCTCAGGCTGTATATTTCATAACCTTCGTGCTTGGCAACGGCCATAGCGGTAGTGGAATCAATCCCTCCGCTGGACAGGACAACCGCTTTTTTGACGAAACTCATCATCGAATTGCCTCAATTGATCGAAAGTTGAGGATTCCACTTTGTTTGCGACCAATTGCAGTTATTATATGCCTCTTTCGATGTCCGGCCATATCATCTTGTGTAATTGAAAGTGAAGCCTGACATTCAGGTCGTCTTTAAGTATCCAATCCGCAAGGACCGCTGGCGGCATTTTTCCGTGAACAGGAGAAAAAAGAACGTGATCCCCGGGAAAATCCGGGCAATGGGATGAAATGATGCTTTTGGCATACAGATAGTCTTCATGGTTGCCGAATTGCTTGAAGGACATTTCACGTCCAAAATTTTAATACACCGCCGATCAACCCGGCTGATGTCAAGGCTTCCGTTGGTTTCCATCATTACAGCATATCCATTATCGAGAAGCTTTGAAATCAAGAGAGGGGTTTCATCTTGAAGCAAGGGCTCACCGCCGGTAATTTCAATCAGGCGGCAATTGTAGCCGGCAACCCGATTAATGATTTGGGTAATTTCCATCTTTTCCCCTGCTTCATATGCATATTGAGTATCGCAGTATGTACATCTTAAATTGCACCCCGTGAGTCTGACAAATATGCAGGGGCGGCCGCTGTATATGGATTCACCCTGGATGCTGTAAAATATTTCATTGACGATAAGGGACACGCGGATGCCTTTAACGCTTATCAATTATTATATAAATATCTTAATATCATTCTGAAATTGATAAGTAAACCGTAACATTTCGTTTGTAGAAAAATTTAAAGTTTGTTTACATAAGAATGTAAGGATTTTTTACGAGTACACCAGCGTTGTTTTATTAGAATAACAACAAAAGCTTCCCATCCGTAACAGCTAAAAGGCCTTTAATTCCCCAAGCCCAAAAAATTTTGAAGACAAATATCTCTTTGGCGCATTATAGTCGTCTCAAATCAAAAAATTAAGTGAAAAAGTTAAATTGAGAAATGAAATTCATTTGCATTATGTTCGTTGCTGTGTTTTTATCCTCGGAAATTATTTTCACAGCAAAATAATAACAGATAAAAGGATGCAGGGTATGGATGTATTAATAGTATCTGGAGTTTCAAAATTTCAAGGAAGCCAATTCAGCGTCAAGAAGGGTATCTATCTTACCAAAGATGATGAAATAATGTCATACTCTAATTTGGAACGGCATTTTGGATTAAAGCCCACTTCGCCCCTCGCTAACTTTACTGCCCCTTATCTGGTTGGTATTTATTTATACAATTATCTCATTAAGAGAGGAATTACTTGTGAACTCATAAATTTCCTGGATTTGGAATTAGAAAGATTTAAAAAGCTTTTGCAGCAAGACCCAAAGGTTGTTGCTCTCTCTACAACTTTTTTAACTAACATAAAATTGGTCAAAAATGTTACTGGAACTATCCGTCGGTTTGCCCCTGATATTAAAATAATCCTTGGCGGCCCCCTTGTTTATAACAGTTATCTTTTATATCTGATGAAGGATAGTAATTACGATACGGATTCCTGCAATCAAGACTTTTTCTTTTTAAATCAAGAACGGGAGCTTCACAAGGATATTGATTTATTTATTGTTGATGAACAGGGAGAATCAACCCTTTATCGGGTTGTAACTGCTATTAAAAATAGCGAAGATTTGCTCGCAATCCCCAACCTCGCATACTACAATCGTGATAATAAATTGGTCTTTACTCATAGAAAATCGGAAGACAATTCCTTTGAGGAAGATTTGGTCAACTGGCGTGAAGTCCCGGACGAATATCTTTCTCCTATCTTCCCTGTTAGGGGTTCTCGCGGCTGTCCGTTCAAATGTTCTTATTGTAATTTTTGTAGCGGTAGAAAGTTTCGTCTCAAAAATCTTGATATTGTCGCAAAAGAAGTTTCAGCTCTTGCGGATACAGGCAAGGTTAGAATAATTCGATTTACTGACGACAATCTCTTCCTTACCCGCCGGCATGTTGAAAAATATGCCAAGATGCTAATCAAAGCAGCAAAAGGCTTAAAGTGGTCTTCGTTTATTCGTGCAAGCTCGATAACTAAAGATAATGTAGGATTGTTAAAAGACTCGGGATGTATATTGGCCCAGATCGGTATGGAATCTGGCAGCAAAAAAATTCTTGAGGCTATGAATAAAAAGGATACGTCTAAGAATTACTTGAGGGTAATAGAACTGTTAAATGTAAATGGTATTTCCACCCAACTATATTTTATTGTGGGGTTTCCTGGTGAGACACAGGAGACGATGAATGAAACAATTCAGATGATAAATCATTTCAGCCACAAAGGACCTGGAATTAATCATATAATGATATTTCCGTTTGTATTGGCTCCTTTATCTCCCATCTATCTTCCTGAGAATCGAAAGAAATATAATTTGAGAGGGTATATGAGCGAATGGAACCATGATACTATGGATTTTACACAGGCATATAAATATGCCAAAGATTTTTTCCTTAGATGCAACAATGTTTATCCTTTTTATGGAATTGATGAGTTTGATAAGGTAGATATTGCTAAACTGAAAAAAGTTGCTCAATTACGTATGCAAATCCGTAAGGCTGAGTTAATGTACTATCCAGAAGCAGTTGAACGGGGTTGGAAGAAACTTAAACAAGTTATTATTTCTTAAAGCAAAATATATCATCAATATGTTTCAGAAATTAAAAGAAAATCCTATTATGAGTTCATCAGGGTTGTTTTTTAAAAATAAAGAAATTGTTTTTAATAACCGGGGGATTCATGATCGGGATATGTCTGCTTGAAAATATCGTTCAGGAATATGCCTGGGGGTCATACACAGCTCTTCCGGAACTTCTGGGAAACGATTCTCCCGCAAGGGTTCCTCAGGCGGAGCTTTGGATGGGCGCCCATCCAAAGGCGCCTTCGATGGTAAAATGGAACGGAAAACAACAATCCTTGTTGGAATTGGTTGAAAAATATCCGAAAGACATACTGGGGGAAAAAGTTGCGGATAAATTTCAAAACAGGCTTCCGTATCTTTTTAAAGTGCTTGCCGCCGCAAAACCCCTTTCCATTCAGGCTCATCCCAGTCTGAATCAGGCAAAGGATGGTTTTGAAAGGGAAAACAGGCTCGGGATTCCGTTTAATGCGTTTAACAGAAATTACAAGGACGGCAACCATAAACCCGAGTGTCTCTGTGCGGTGTCTCCTTTCTGGGCATTAAACGGGTTTCGAAAAATTTCAGAAATGACTAAGCTTCTGGAAAGAATATGCCCGCCGGGAATAAAGAAAACGCTCGATTTTCTTCGTCAACAGCCAGATTCCGATGGGTTGAAACATTTTTTTAATACCATGATGACCATGGATCGCAGGTCTCGGAAACGGGTTGTTGATGATGCGGTAAAAAATGCACAAACGGTCAAGGATGAAAACAAGGCATATCAGTGGATGATTGATCTTGATAAAGAATATCCGTCGGATATCGGCGTTTTTTCTCCCGTGATTTTGAACCTGATCTGCCTGGAGCCGGGTCAGGCCATGTTTCTTCCGGCTGGAACGCTGCATGCTTACCTGGAAGGTGTCGGCATAGAATTAATGGCGAATTCAGACAATGTGCTTCGCGGCGGACTGACACCAAAGTATGTTGATGTTAAAGAGCTGTTGAATGTCCTTAACTTTGAAGAACACGAAATCAACATTCTCCATGCCCGGAGAATCAATCCATGTGAATATCGATATGAAACCCATGCCGAAGAGTTTGCCCTGTCGGTGATTACGGTAAAAACCGATATGAGCTATTACAGTCCCGATGAGAGGTGCGTTGAAATACTGCTTTGCACGGAGGGAGACGCCGTTGTCGCCAACTTCACCGGAAACAGCAGTGTCGATATCAAAAAAGGGATGTCGATACTGATACCCGCAGCAGTAAAAAAATATAATATTAAAGGGGATGCTGTTTTATACAAGGCTGCAGTGCCGATTTAGCAAATTCCTGAATCTTGCATGAAAAATGATGAGAATTTTGGGGTTATCTAAAGGGTATAAAAAGTCTTGACTTTAAAAAATCTATAAGTTAAGAGGGTTTCCAGAACAATTGGATTGAGGGAAATAAATGGTGCATAAGAAAACAGGCAGTTATTATTTTTATTATTGGTATCTTTTTAGTACCGGTCTGCCTGGGGTGCGCTGATACAAGAACAACTTGCAAAGCGAAAAAAACCGTGGGTAGATCGAACATC
>JARRRC010000288.1:0-6464 GCA_037381105.1 Desulfobacterales bacterium | reverse complement strand
TTCTTATGGGCCCATTGGGGCATGGAGGACTGGCGCTTGCCACGTCTCTGGCCTCGATGTTAAACCTCGGACTGCTTGTCCGGGCATTAAAGGCAAAGCTCGGCATGCTGGGGTTGAAAACAATTATGGTCTCCACAAATAAGACCATCCTCAGTTCCTTATTTATGGGGGCTGCTGTTTGGGCAACCGCCTTGTTCCTTATACCTTCCAATGGAGGGAGCTTTGTCGGCCTTTTTTTGGGGATAGCGGGGAGTATCGTCATCGGTTTCGTTTCATATGGTCTATTTTCTTTGTTGCTTAAAAACAGGGAACTGGAAACCGTATTGGCCATAGCCAGAAGAGGAGTGAGTAAAGCGTGATTCCAAAGAAAAATATAATGCTTGTTTTAGCAATAATGAGCATGTTTTTGCTGCTGTTGTTTATTGTGTTCGGTGAAAACGGCCTTACCGATTTATATAGACAAAAAGTAAAAAGAGATAATTTATCGATAAAAAATGCGGAGATATCAAAGAAGAATCTTACCTTTTATCGTGAAATAGAGCGCTTGAAGAATGATCCGGAATATGTTGAAAGTGTTGCCAGACGGGAACTGGGCGTTATCGGTAAAGACGAAGTGATCATCAAAGTCAAAAAACAAAAAGGATCGAACAATTGAATGGAAACGATGTCTTTTATACCCGGACCATGGCAAAGGTTTATGCGGACCAGGGTAATTTGGAAAAAGCCTCGGATATATACAAATATCTTTTGGCATGTGAACCCGGACGAAATGATCTTATTGAGGCGCTTTCTGAAGTTGAGAGACGACGCCAAGAACAATCACCGGCTCGGCTGATGGAATTGTTCGGCCAATGGATTGATCTTTTGCTGCTGCATCAAAACCTGCAACAGCTTGAAAAGTTAAAAAGATATTTCAAACCTCGAACATTAAAATAGCAGATGTGGCAGTCATGTTTTTTCATAACGATCCCTAATCCACTCAAACAGCTTTCAGAAAAAATTTAATCATACCCGAGACTCTTGAGCGGTATTGATTGAATTTGAGGATGCGAAACTATCGAAGGTAATGACAAGGACATGAAAAGCGTTTTCGAGAATAAAAACATCGTACTGGGTGTATCCGGCGGTATCGCGGCATATAAAAGTGCCGAACTTTTAAGGCTTTTTATAAAAGAAGGTGCTCGTGTCAGGGTTATTATGACCCGGAATGCCCTGGCGTTTGTAGGTCCGATTACCTTTGAAGCGTTATCCGGACAACCGGTATGTACGAGCCTTTTTGAAAAGAGCGACGACGCGTCCATAAAACACATTGAATGGGCGGAAAAAGCCGATGCCGTCGTGATTGCTCCGGCTACCGCCGATATTATCGGCAAGCTGGCGGGCGGGATTGCGGATGATGCCCTGAGCACCTTTATGCTGGCGGTAACATGCCCTGCGATCATCTGCCCCTCAATGAATACGCACATGTACGAAAGCAACGCCGTTCAGAGAAATCTCGAAACACTCCGTTCCGACGGGTATTTTGTCATCGACCCGGAGGCCGGAAAGCTGGCCTGCGGGACGACGGGGCCCGGCCGGCTTCCGGAGCCGGAAGATATCCTTGACAGAACCGCTTACTATCTTACGCCGAAGGATCTTAAAGATAAGAAGATACTTGTTACCGCAGGTCCCACGCAAGAGCCCATTGATCCTGTCAGATTTATCAGTAACCCTTCTTCGGGAAAAATGGGGTTTGCCGTGGCAAGGGCCGCTGAGCACAGGGGAGCGAAGGTTACGCTGATAAGTGGTCCGACAAACCTCTTGGGTCCCAATAATGTCGCCGTGATCAGGGTCAACACGGCACAAGAGATGGCACGGGCGGTGTTCGAACATATTAAATATTCGGATATTCTCATCAAGGCAGCTGCGGTTTCAGATTACCGGCCCGCGAATCGTGCAGAACAAAAAATTAAGAAGGAAAAGGAACAACTGGTTTTGCCGCTCGAAAGAACCCAGGATATTCTGAAAGAAATCGGAAGGAAAAATAAAGAGAAAATCCTGGTCGGATTTGCTGCGGAAACAGAACGTATTGAACAATATTCACAACAAAAACTGGCCGAAAAAAATCTTGATATCATTGTCGGGAATATTGTGGGACATCCCGGCTCCGGTTTCGATGCCGATACAAATACGGTGACGCTGTTCTACAGGGACGGAAAAAAAGAGAATCTTCCTAAAATGACCAAAAAAGATGTCGCAAATCTTCTTTTGGATCGGATTGTCAAAATAATATGACTTGTTTCGAATCGAATCCCCATTTTTTAAAAACAGGGATTATATCTACCATCGAAGAAATCGAAACCTTTTTCAGATTTCTGGCTGAGCGCGGATGCCGGGGGTTTGAGTGTTCAAAGGAAACCCTTGACAAGATCGATGCCTGGGGACGTAAAGCAGCGGTCTCATCTGAAACGCTGAAACAGATTCGAACAGACCTGGGTGACTGCCGGCGATGCCGACTTTCAAAAAGTCGCAAAAATATCGTATTCGGTGCCGGCGATCCCAATGCGAGACTCATGTTCGTGGGCGAAGGCCCGGGGTATGAGGAGGATCAAAGCGGGGAGCCCTTTGTCGGGGCTGCGGGGCAACTGCTTACCAAGATCATTACAGCCATAGAACATTCTCGAGAACAGGTCTACATCTGTAATATTATAAAGTGCCGTCCACCCGGCAACAGGAATCCGATGCCGGATGAAATTAAAACATGCTTTCCTTTTTTAAAACGCCAGATTGCCTCTGTAAAACCGGATATTATTTGTGCCCTCGGAACTTTTGCCGCCCAGACGCTTCTTGAAACCAAAGCCCCGATTTCAAAGCTGAAAGGATGTTTTCATGATTATTCGGGGATAAAGGTGTTGCCGACGTATCACCCGGCCTATTTGCTGCGCAATCCGGACAAGAAGCGGGATGTCTGGGAGGATATGAAAAAATTGATGAAGGCTTTGGATTTTTGAAACAAATAATTTTTATCATACCTGTGTTTGTTTTGATTGCAATTTGCTTTCCTGAAAAAACTTATGCAACTGACAATGAGGTTTATATCATAAAAATTTCGGGTTCCATCAATCCGGGAGTGGTGGACTTTTTGGAAAAGGGGATTCACAAGGCTTCCGCGGACGGTGCTGCATGCCTCATTATCGAAATCGATACGCCCGGAGGGCTCGCCGCCTCAATGCGAAAAATCGTCATGGCCATCTTTGCCAGTAAAATTCCGGTGGTCTCTTATGTTGCGCCCAGCGGTGCCAGGGCCGCTTCCGCAGGAGTAATGATTACCATCGCTGCCGACATCGCCGCTATGGCTCCGGGAACCAATATCGGCGCTGCCCATCCGGTGGGGGCAGGCGGCGGGGATATCGGCGGGACAATGGCTGAAAAAGTCACCAATGATATGGTTGCCCATGCCAGGAGCATTGCCGAAAAAAGAAAAAGAAATACCGAATGGGTTGAAAAGGCGGTTCGCGAAAGTGTTTCCGTGACGGAAACCGAGGCGCTTAAAACCAATGTGGTCGACATTGTGGCAAATAATCTCGATGATTTGATACACCGGATTAACGGCCGCAAAATTGAGAACAAGGGCGTTTTAATACTCGATCATCCTAAAAAGACGTTTATTAAAGAAAGTTTGCGAACCAGGATTTTAAAAATCATCAGCGATCCAAATGTCGCGTACATCCTTATGATGATCGGTCTCGCCGGCCTGTTTTTTGAACTGGCGCATCCCGGAGCCGTACTTCCGGGTGTGGTCGGCGGAATTTCGATTTAAGCGTTGCCGGCGTTATCTCCCTTTTCCTGGGTTCTTTGATGCTGTTTGAAGAAAACGGCAGTGAAACGAGGCTGTCCTGGGATGTGCTTGTGCCGACAATGATTGTGGTTTCCGGCTTTTTTGTTTTTATTTCAGGGTTGGTTTTTAAATCTCACCTGTCGAAACCGAGAACAGGATCAGACGGCCTTCTGGGCGAAATCGGCGTGGTCAAGGAGACGATCCTGACAGAAGGCAAAGTGCTGGTTCATGGAGAGCTGTGGAAAGCGGTTTCAAGAGATCCCATCCAAAAAGGGGTCAAAGTAAAAGTCGTGAAGGTCGAAAATCTTATCCTGGAAGTGGAGCCTTTGGAATAAAGGGACAAGGAACACCAAGGGGTCAAGGGGCCAAGGATTAGGATAACAGCGCCAACATTTTTTGGCTGTTTCAACCTTGAACCCGGAACCCTTGAACCCCTTTCCGATAAAAGTCGCCAAGTGCAGGTAACCCGGGTATTTAACCCAAATTAAATTCAAATGGTTGGGAGAAGAAAAAAATGTATACCTTGATCGCGATTCTGGTATTAATAATCTTTTTTCTTTCGGTAGCGCTTCGTATCTTGAAAGAATACGAACGCGGCGTTATTTTTAGACTTGGTCGGGTAATAAAAGCAAAAGGGCCCGGATTGATCATATTGATTCCGTTGATAGACAAAATGGTTAAAGTCAGCATGCGTTTGATCGCAATGGATGTGCCGCCCCAGGATGTGATCAGCTATGACAATGTATCGGTAAAAGTGAATGCGGTAATTTATTTCAGAGTTATTGATCCCATTAAGGCCGTTATCGAAGTTGAGGATTACATGTACGCAGTGTCTCAGTTGGCCCAGACAACCTTAAGAAGTGTCTGCGGTCATTCAGAACTCGATGATCTGCTGTCTGCGAGAGAAAAAATCAACGCTCAACTTCAGGAGATTCTCGACACCCATACGGATCCTTGGGGAATAAAAGTTGCGAATGTGGAGCTTAAACATATTGATTTACCTCAGGAAATGCAGCGATCCATGGCCAAACAGGCAGAGGCCGAGCGGGAGAGAAGGGCAAAGATCATCAATGCAGACGGCGAGTTTCAGGCTGCAGCCAAGTTGGCCGAGGCATCCGAAATTATTCGTGATCATCCCATGGCCCTTCAGTTAAGATATCTGCAAACCATGAGCGAAATCGCCTCCGAACAGAATACCACGACAATACTTCCGTTTCCCATAGAGCTTTTCAGGCCGTTTCTTGATAGAATAGATCCCGGCAGAGCGGATAAGGATGATGAATAATCATCTATTTATTATTGACATCATTAAATAAAATTGTTTAACTAATAAATTTTAATGATGTTGATGGATTTTATCCAAATGTTTTTCATCTACAGCGGTGGTAGTATCCTCCAGCGGTGGTAGTATCCTCCGCTTAAACTTTTGCCTGGAGCATGGATACAAAATCGAAAGATTCTCGTTAATTTTCATGCATGATTCAAATTTTAAATTGTTGTCTAAATAAGGAGACTTTACAGTATGGGTGGGAAGAAAAAAGAAGCCAAAGAAAAACCTCTGGAAAAAATGACGGCCAAAGAATTGCGGGAAGTTGGGAAGCAAATACCTGAAATTATAGGTGTTCATGGCATGAACAAGGCGGAGCTTATCAGCGCCATCAAAAAAGCAAGAGGGATCGAAGAAGTTGCCAAAACAACATCCGATGCATCGGTGCGGGAAATTAAGAAAAAAATAAAATCGCTCAGAGCTGAACGCGAAGCCGCCTTAAACAACAACGATAAAAAAATGGCGGATATTTATCGACGTCGAATTACGAAACTAAAGAAAAAAACGCGCAGGGCGGCCTAGCCTGATAAAATCGTGTAACGATTTTATGAAACGCGGCTATGCCGCTGAGTTGGCGAAAGGCTAAAATTCCTATCCCCGCAGCAAGCTGCGGGGTATTTCGGAATTTTGCCACAGCCCTGTGGGCTGCGGCACCGCACTTCAGCTTTAAATAAGGATCTTATCTTTTATTTGAATTCATCCCGCGCTGCTCCGTAAAACGGAATCTTCGACAAGCAGCGGGGAATTCAAATTTAAATATATAAAACGGATAAAATATTGTTTCCGATTAGGGGATAAACCATAAACGTATGATTGATCCGTCATCACTGGCCTTTGATATTGATGGTGTTTTTGCGGACACCATGACACTGTTTCTCGATATCGCCCGGGAAGAATATAAAATTTTCAATGTCAATTATGAAGACATTACGTGTTATACCTTGGAAGAATGTATTGATATTGATCCGGATCTTATCGAAACCATTTTAATTCGGATAATGAATGGAACGCATCGGCCGCCGTTAAAGCCGATTGAAGGTGCGACGCGTGTGTTGACCCGATTAAGCCGAATGCACACTCCAATATTATTCGTCACTGCCCGGCCGCACGGAGAACCCATATATCATTGGATACAAAGCATGCTGCATCTCGATGGCGATTCACTAGAAGTTGTCGCGACCGGTTCATTTGATGCCAAGATTGATGTGCTCTCAAGCAGAGATATTTCTTATTTTGTAGAGGACAGACTTGAAACATGTTATTCGCTTTTCGCGGCAGGCATGACACCCATTCTTTTTAAACAACCATGGAACAGGAAGC
>JARRRC010000287.1:0-3923 GCA_037381105.1 Desulfobacterales bacterium | reverse complement strand
TCAGACAAGACGGAAACGGTGAAAGAAGCTCTGGAGATTGTCGGTCTTGAAGATGCAAAAGACACTCTGGCTGCAAATCTGACTTTTGCTCAACAGAAACGACTCGGACTTGCAAGGGCTCTGGCAACAAAACCCAAGATGCTGCTCGTCGATGAGATCGCTGCAGGCTTGAGTTCACAGGAGTTGCAATGGATTGCAGATATGCTTATTCATATCAACAAAAGAGGCATTTCAATGATTGTGGTTGAGCACCTCATGGGTTTTATCGATTCACTGACGTCGGACGTTGTGGTTATGAATGCGGGCTCCAATCTGTTCAGAGGAAGCATCGAGGATGCATCTCAGAACGAGGAGGTCATCGAGGTCTTTCTAGGGAGGTAACGGTGGATTTACTCAAAGTGGAGTCGGTGGAGGCTGGATATGGATTGATCCAGGTACTGTGGGGGACCAGCATAATCGTAAAGGAAAATCAATGTGTTGTTTTATTGGGTGTCAATGGTGCAGGCAAGACCACGTTGCTCAGGACAATAATCGGCCTCGTCAAGGCAAGGAAAGGGGACATCGTCTTTGATGGAGAAAAAATAACCAATCTGAAACCCAATGTGAGGGTTTCCCGTGGGATTGCATATATGTCTGAATTGGCGATTGTTCCGGACCTTACCGTGGAAGAGAATCTAAAGTTGGGAGGCTATCTGAAGAATAGAGACGACACCCGTAGAAGGGCGGACAAGACTTACGAATACTTCCCAGATCTGAAAGCATACAGGACCAGGAAAGCCGGATCACTCAGCGGAGGCCAAAGAAAAATGCTGGGTGTCGCAAAGACACTTATGTCGAATCCAAAAATCCTTGTTATGGACGAGCCATCCAGCGGGTTATCTCCCAAATTTGTAAAAAAGGTTATCGAAATCTTGAAATTGCTGCATGAGGAAGAAAGCCCCTCCATGCTTATTGCCGAACAGAATGTTGCCTTTTTGGATCTGGCTCAGAAAATATATATTCTGGATAAAGGCAAAGTGACCTTTACCGGCAGTGTCAAAGAGCTCAAAGAGAACGACACCATCAGAGAAACCTATTTCGGCATCATGCATTAACCCGATTGATGGGTGGAGTCTCCCAAGCCTGTCTGCATAAAGAATCACCTTTAATCCTTTCCGCGGCGTCTTAAAATCGGATTTCATATCTGATATCAGAGAATACTCGCTGCTAAATCAAATTTGTCCGTTGAGTTTCATTTTTAATTGCATACCCTTTTGCTGCCTGCATTTTGTTGTAATATGTAACTGCATCGCTCACGGCATGTTTAATTTCAACGTTGTCCAAGGGCTTCTTGACAAATCGATAAACACATTCGGGATATAAAATATCTAACGGTTCAGTGAACTCATCATAACCGGACATAATTATTCCCATCGTGTGAGGTGAAATATCCTTAAACTTTTTCAAAAATTCCAGACCATCCATATTTCTCATATATCGTTCAGCCACGACAACGGCCCACTCTAATGTTTTTATTACATTCAGAGCATCAAGCGGGTTATCCAATGTGAATATATAATAAGGTTCGCCCTTGAACAGCCATGGAATGCATTCAAGAACGCTAATGGAGTCGTCAACGAACATGATGTTCGGCTTCATGGTATCCTCTCCTTTTTGGAGTAGAATGTTGATAGAATCTAATACAACATTTGTGCCAGATTTTACCCGGTGATTATAAGTTGGAGAAGATCCTTATTTAATGCGGATTTATGAGAGTTTTGCCAGACATGCAGAGGATTTTTAATCATGGATGGAATTAAAAAGTGCACAGAAAAATGTGCACAGGTGCACAGAAAAATGTGCATAATGGATTGGTTTTTCTGGCAGGGAACAAAATTACTTGCAACTTAGAAAATACTATAGATCTTGTAAAACAGGCAATAATTGAATACACTTATTATTCATTGGTTTTGCTAACAACTGCCATATTGGAATATCGGGTTTTTTCAAAATCAAATCGGAATTTATGCATATCGAGATTTTTCATGGACCTGAACCTATGGAGAAAGAATGCCCGGAAATTTTGTTGACAGCGAAAATTATTTGCTGAACTCCTGTTTCGATTTTTCCGCCACGTATATGGCGGTTTCCATGATCGAACATGATCTTGGCAGAAATGTTTCTTCGGCATCGAGAAAGACGGTTCATGCCCTGTATCATGTGATTAAAAAAAGAGTTCATGCTTCCCAGAGGCAATCCTATTTTTTATACAGAAAAGCGGCAAAGACGCTTCTGCTTCTTGCATCTGCCTTCGAAAATCCCGAACTAGCGGCAGAATCGATAAAACGTCTCAAACATATTGTCGCGGATTCCGCCGGGCCTTCCCATCGCGCTGCTTCCGAAGCATTGGGCGCGCTTCCTTTGAATATAAAAGGGCCGTGTTTAAATGATAACGGCAAAAACGGCATTTCATGGATCACCTGGGATGAGGTATGCGATAGAACAGGGCTGACAGAAAGCCGCGATATACAATGTATCGGTCGGAGTCTTGTGTTCTCTTTATCGAATGATCGTTTGTTTGTTTTAAAATTTTCACGATCGGTTTCCGAGCGTGCGGCATTGAATCGCGAGGCATCATGGATGGCATATTTGCAAACAATAAAACACGAATTTCCGTTTAAATTTGATATTCCGGCACCATTCATATTCGGGGGCGGGTATTTATTCAGACTTGCAGACTTTCCGGATCAGCTGAAAAAGAAAATGAAAATTAACATCGATTCCGCCATAGGGTTTAATGCCCATTCGGATTATTATGTTTATCCGAATCCTTTGCCCGGTGAAGCGCGCGTTGACCGGGAAAATTTTCTGGAGGTTATGAGGCGAAACGCCTGGCTTCTGGGAAAGCTTGCCTCCATGGGTGTGGTTCACACTGCTCCGGTGCCGCTTTTTCACAATCGCATCCAAATGCACCGGCGGGAAGATGGCGGCTTTTATGAATGGCCGAGAGGGGGAAGGCTGGACCGATGGCTCATGTCATGCCGTTATCCTAATCTGGGAAAATCGGGTGTCCGGGATTTTGAGCACCTTGAAGCGGTCTGCGGATCTTCTCGCAGATTTTACCGGCTTATCGGGAATCATTTTATGAGCATTATTATGATAGGCGCAAGTTATTTCCGCAATCATTATCCTGAACGGACGGGTTTTGATAAACAAGGAAACCCCGTGGACGTGCGGGATCTTTTTAGTCCTGATTTCATGCGGGATTTGGTTGGGGCTTCCTTTAATTCTTATTATGAAGGATTTACGGGAAGAAAATCAGGTGATGGCTTGCCGATTGATATCGATAATTTTGTTTTGCGTTCCATTGATGAATTCGGGGTCGATCGATACATGGAAGAAATTTTCAGAGCAGCGGATCAACAGGATATGGGCGACGATGAATTTACTGAATTTTTATTGGAACGCGGATTTGCCAGAGACGATATAAACGGCCTGTCAAAAGGGATGTCAGATATAACAATGATGACCGGACCGCATCTCGGGGGGTTTAACCAGAGGATTTCTCTGCCCGAACTGATTCATTTCACCGGAACCGCCGCTTCTTATTGCATTAGTGATCGGTATATGTTTGATCGAAATTTTGTTTGAACAGCAACAAATTTAAATGTCCCTCCCATTTTGTTTTTCCAATTTCGTTTCAATGCCGTACCCAAAAATCGTTACACGATTTTGCATTAATAACAGACCCTTATTAACACATCAACGGGTTCTCCGCTTGTGTTTTTATTATTCATTTGATAAATAATAAATTGTAGAATTTCTTTACCTCCATGTTTTAGGGAAAAGAGCTTTAAAATCTAAAGAACATTTCGAGATGCTTTGGACATCCGTGTAATATTCCGGGAGCCCCTTTCTGAATTGGCCGGATAAAGGCAACAAAA
>JARRRC010000286.1:0-3929 GCA_037381105.1 Desulfobacterales bacterium | reverse complement strand
GTGATAGAACCGTATAATTGTTTAAGTCTTAATAGCGCCGGAAAGGTGGAGACAACATCTCCCAAAGCGCCGTGATGGATAACAAGAATATCGGGTTGCGTAACCATTAGGATGCAGAACTTGAGTTAAAGAGTTGTCGTATAATTGGGTCCTGCAACCAACAGGTTGTTGGAAATCATTGACTGAATCTTTTCCAACTTGCTTCCAAGAAAAATGTCCTTGATGACACCATGGCTGTATGCACCCAGAATTACAAGCGCATCATGGGGAACCTCGTAGAGATTATCTTCAAAATTATTATTCTCAAAAAAATGCCACTCATTGATATAAAGATCTTTTTCTTTTTCAAGATTTCTTTCTTTAATCAAATTCATACAATCTTCCTTTGAGTATTTGCCTGTCTGAGTGAAAACATCTATGGACATACCCGAAACCCTGGCTGCATGAAATCCGAGTCGGAGCGCTTTGACCGCATTGACCGACCCTCCGAAAAATACCGCGATGCTTTTCCAGGGTTTAAAGACAGGACTTGTGATTAACACCGGAAATCTGGCGGCCTTTATAATCCGTCTCACCCGAGGACCGATGTATCCGAGACCGATTTTTGAAGACATGTCGCTGATGCTTCTGGGGCAGCACATATAATCAAAATTCGTGTGTATATCCGGCAGCGTCGAGGCCGTAAAGTGCTTTGGATCAAAAAATCTTGCATTCATCCCTGCCTGTTCTACCAGTTCGGTAGCATGTTTTACAGCGGTTTCCGGGGATGCAAGATACGATTTGTCAAGATCAACCTGGACCACATCGTTGTCAAAATACATTAAAAATTTTGTGGTTTTGGGAATATATATCACCGGAGAAGCACCGATCTTGTTGCAAAAATAGATTGATTGAAGCAGCGTTTCTCTTCCAAAGGGATTATTTCTAAAAATATGAAGTAATCGGTTTTCCATTATCCTCTCCTTTTATTATTTTTACTTTTTCATCCCATTTTCAATTCCAAGAAACCTTTGAAAAAGCCTAATTTTTGTTCAAGTTCAAGGAAGGCGGAAATTTTAACCACAGGAATACATTGCGTATTTTGAGGATTAAAATTTGAGCCTGACGCAGAAATTGGGCAAAAAGGGGGCTTTTGCAAAGGTCTCTCCCATTTAGTGACTGGTCTGCACCATCAGCTCCTTACGGTATTGATCCAGAATGGTCGCTTTGGAAATAAGACCCAGAAACCTGTCATTTACCACCACCGGCATGGAAAACAGGCCTTTCATATCCATTTTGCGAACAACATCCAACAAGTCATCGTCCGGATGAACCACTTCGACCTGAGTATTCATGATTTGTCCCAAAAAAACAGCATCATACATCACCGGATCAAACAGGTACTGCCGAATATCATCCAAATGGATCATCCCCAGAAACTTTCCGGTTTTTTCATCTTCCACCGGGAAATAGTTCCGGTGGGATTTCTTAATAATGGTAATAAAATCCCTCAACAGCATATTCTGATTGACGATAATACAATCCTTTTCAATAAGCTCCGGAACATTCAGGTCGGACAAAACCCTAGCATCGGTGCCGGGTCTCAACAAGTGTCCGTGTTCCACAAGATCCTTCAGATAATAGGATGCCGGCTCGAAATAATGGCAGAGCGTGGTCGTAAACGCTGACACCATAATTAAAGGAAGAATGACTTCCCATCCCCCGGTAATCTCTATGATGAGAAAAATTCCGGTCAGCGGCGCCTGAAGCATGCCGCTGATGAGTCCTGCCATTCCAAGGAGTGCATAATATCCTTCATTGACCCATAATGAGGACGGCCAGAACAATGCAAGAAGATGATGATAGGTCACCCCGATAAGGCTCCCGATAACCAGGCAGGGGGCGAATATACCGCCGGAACCTCCCCAGCCCAGGGTCAACGCAGTAGCGGCAATTTTGGCAAATGACGCCAGTGCCACAACGGCAAGCACCTGGCCGTATTCCCCTTCGATCAGAATTTGGACCGTGTGATAGCCTTCCCCCAACACCACAGGAAGAAAAAGGCCGATGATGCCCACCGCGCATCCGCCCATGGCGGCCCGAATCCATATCGGAGCTGAAACTTTGTGTGATACCGTATGCATGGATCTTAGCATGCGTGTAAGGAGAATGGATGCCGCTGCAGACAGAACGGCTAAACCGAGACAGGCAAAGATATTTAATGGATCGATATTGAAGAGGTGGTGGTTGAACGGGATCTGATTTCCTTGAAGAAGACGACTGATTTCCGTACCGGCAACCGAAGCAATGGCAATGGGGACGATATTGACCGATTTCCAGTCACCCACGATAACTTCAACGGCAAAAACCATCCCCGCAATCGGTGCATTGAAGATGGAAGATATGGCGCCGGCGGCACCGCAACCCACCAGAGTTACCCGCTGCCGGTCGTTCAAGGAAAAATATTTAGCGATATTTGAACCGATGGCCGCACCACTGATCACAACAGGGGCTTCGGGGCCCGCTGACCCGCCGCTGCCGATGGTTAGGCAACTCGATATCAGTCTGGAAAAACTTGAGCGGAACCTCAAAAGACCACCGTAACGGGATACGCTGTAAATCACTTCCGGAACACCGTGTCCGGCACCTTCGTTGACGACTTTTTCCAGAAACAGGGAAGAAAGGGCGGCACCGGCGGCCGGGAGAAGAAATGCCCACCAGTAATGACGGAAATGATGAAGCCACTCGGACATCATCACAAGGCTCCGATTGAGCACCACCGAAGCCAGACCGGAAAAATTCCCCACGATGGCGGCCATCAATATAAGCAGAAGTCGATCATCAAATCGGAAAATCGGCCAGTTTCCCGGGTAGCGCCACGATGTTAAAATGCGCATTTTTTCCAATACCTAATAATGCTCTCCTTTTAGAGTCGGCTTTCGAAGTCGACAATGTTTGAAAAAAACGCTGTCGAATCAGGGGTCGTTTTCAAAAATTCCACAAATGCGTTTTCACGGATACAAAAAGACAGCCTTGAAAGAAGATGGAGATGGATTTTCGTTGACGGACTCAAAAGGATAAACATAACAAACACCGGTCGACCGTCAACGGCTTTGAAATCTATGGGTTTTTCAAGAAAACAGGTTGATATTATAGAGTTTTTTATCATATCCTTTAAGGGATTATGGGGATGGGGGATGGCCACCCCTTTACCGATACCTGTTGATGTCAAATGTTCCCTTTCAAGCAAGTTTGTATAAAGTATTTCTTTGATGCTACTGGATAAATAATGGATGTTTTCAACAGCGTTTTTCAACACCGTTTCAACATCATCTCCCTTTATATCATATAAAAGACCCCCCCGTTTCATTGAAGGCAGGAGATTTTCCATTTTTGTCTGCCGGGGTGTTGTATTCACTTTTTCAGGAAGTGCAAACGGGAGCTTATACATCGCAGCCCATTTTTCCAGCGTCGATTCATTAAACAGATAATCATTTCCGGTTTTTTGTATGGGTATCCTGCCCTGACGAATCCATCGCTCCACGGTGCTTACCGGAAGACGCAGGCTCTGGGCAACTTCGTTTATTGTAAGTTTCATAAGGATAAAATTTAAAACAAGATTTCTTCTTTAGATCAAACTTTATTTAATAACTTGAATATCATTTTAAATCAAGAAGTTTTATCCTTCGATACCGGTTGTCCGGTATCGGATTCCGATGCCTGCCGATAGCTGATGGTAATGTCCCGTTTCGGATACGGTATCTCAATACCTTGTTCATCAAACACTGTTTTGATTTTGTCGGTGACATGGGAAATGGTATCCATTCGCCTTCTGGCATCTTC
This sequence comes from Desulfobacterales bacterium, assembly GCA_037381105.1. GTDB lineage: Bacteria > Desulfobacterota > Desulfobacteria > Desulfobacterales > UBA11574 > UBA11574. The sequence goes on along the minus strand of JARRRC010000286.1, from coordinate 107 downwards.
AATCCATACCCTGAGTTGAAGATCCACCGACGATTCTCCGAAGTTTCTTACCACAACCTTTGGGACGGGCCGCTCCGGTTCCGGAATCTCCAGCGAGTTTTCCTGTA
>JARRRC010000285.1:0-5321 GCA_037381105.1 Desulfobacterales bacterium | reverse complement strand
ACTTAAAAGAATTGTTATGATTCAATGTGTGGGATCACGGGAGCCCGACTTTCCCTATTGCAGCAGGGTGTGTTGCTCGGCCGCAGTAAAAAACAGTATACAGCTCAAAGAAATGAACCCCGATGCACAGGTGTTTGTGTTGTATCGAGATGTCAGAACCTTTGGATTCAAAGAATTGTATTATCAGAAAGCCCGGCAAAAAGGCGTTCTGTTTTTTCGGTATATCCCTGAAGAAAAACCTGTGGTGTATGATGACAGCGGCCAATTAAACGTTGATTTCACGGACCGCAGCTCTCATCAGGATTTTCGGGTTGAGCCCGACCTAGTGGTGTTGAGCGCCGGTATCCGTCCCTCAGAAGGGGCTTCGCAAATCGCCCGTCTTTTGAAACTCCCGTTTGTCGACGAGGGATTTTTCCTGGAAGCTCATGTAAAATTAAAGCCGGTGGAATTTGTCGCTTCCGGTATTTTTCTGGCAGGCCTTGCCCATAGTCCCCGGTTTATCGAAGAAAGCATCACCATGGCGAAAAGCGCCGGACAGCAGGCCATGAAAATTCTGTGCAAGGAGAAAATGAAGACGTCCGCAGCGATTGCCGAAGTCGATCCAGAAAAATGTGCGGCATGTTTGACTTGTGTACGAGTATGCCCGTTTGGTGCGCCGTTTATCAATGAAGACGGCGTGGCCCAGATTCCGCCATCGGCTTGTATGGGATGCGGTATCTGCCCTTCGGTATGTCCTGCCAAAGCCATCGAATTGAAACACAGCACCGATGCTCAGGTTTTCGCAAAAATTGATGCGCTGCTTGAATCGGCATTGGAGAATGATTAGATTCAGGTTCGCCGGAAGGTGATTTGGGAAAATACCTGTTAGCCGAAAACCGAGGAAATCATGAAAACATTTAAAAATATTACTTTTGCCATAGGATCGACGCCGCTGGTGCGCCTGAATACCATAGCGAACGGACTTGGTGCTGAAATTGTCGCCAAGCTCGAGTTTTTCAATCCATTGGGAAGCGTAAAAGATCGGATCGGCGTGTCCATGATTGAAACGGCAGAGACCAAAGGATTGATAACCCCCCATACGATGATTGTAGAGCCCACCAGCGGAAATACCGGGATTGCCCTGGCGTTTGTCTGCGCGGTCAAAAAATACCCTCTGACGTTGACCATGCCCGATACCATGAGTGTTGAACGCCGAAAGCTTTTAAAGCACTTAGGTGCGAAGCTGGTTTTGACGCCCGGTGCGGAGGGGATGAAAGGGGCTATCGCAAAAGCCGATGAAATTTTGAAAAACTCGACGAATGCTTATATGCCCGATCAATTTTCCAATCCCGCCAATCCCGAGGCTCATCGAAAAACCACCGCCGAAGAAATATGGCGGGATACGGACGGCAATGTCGATATCTTTGTTTCAGGGGTTGGAACCGGCGGAACCATTACCGGTGTATCCGAAGTGATCAAAGCCCGGAAGCCTTCATTTAAAGCAGTGGCGGTAGAGCCGGCGAATTCGCCTGTGCTGTCCGGCGGAAAGCCCGGGCCTCACAAAATTCAGGGCATCGGGGCAGGATTTGTTCCGGATGTACTGAATACTGACATCATTGACGAAATCGTGACGGTGACCAACGATCAGGCTTTTGAAACCGCCCGAAGGCTGGCAGCTCTGGAAGGAATTTTGTGCGGTATATCGTCCGGTGCTGCGGTATGGGCCGCCCTGGAGCTGGCCGGCCGGACTGAAAACAAAGGGAAACAGATTGTGGTTGTTTTGCCGAGTACCGGGGAAAGATATTTAAGCACGGATCTTTATATTGATTAAATACTCCCCGGGTCCTCTAAGTCGAATCTGTTGTTGTCACTGCAGCGACATTACGTCTCAGATTGATGATTGGATTGATTTAATATATCCGCAATGGATTCACCCCATTTTAAACTGCCATCCAAAAGTGCCTTTTTGAATCCTGATATGGTTGCCCCGTGATATTTGGTCCCGGCCGGAGATGTTGCGAATTGAATATATTTTTCAAGTTCCGCGTTCGTTAAATCCTGATAGGTATACAGAGCAAAGAGAAGGGTTTGTGTTTTCATCGCCGCCTCGACTTGAGGGCGATTCTTTTCCAGTTGGGCGGCAATATCATTAAGCGGCACCTGTTGTTCCAACGGCAATGCTTTAACAACGGCAAAGGCTACTGCAAGCTGAGTGTTCATCGTAATCTCAACATTTGTTTTCGTCGCTTTAACGGCGGCGTCCAATCTTCGTAAAATATCCAAACGATTTGAGGCCGGCGGCATGTGTTGCAACTGTGCCGCAAATTTTTTGATTTCAGACAACGTTTCCGGTGTCGATGCAGCCTCCTCAAGCCGGGTGCATTTTTTTCCTAGCGGCGAATCAAGCCATTTTCGAACCTTGTTAAGATCTTTAACGGTCATGGACACTTTCATTTCTTTTATGATGGTCTTTTTGAGACGTTTTGTTGCAAACGCTTCCTGTATTGAAGCGCTGATCGCAGATTTCGTATGCCGGGGCAGTTGATTGATGCGATCATCTTCTTTAAATGCCTGCTCGACGCCGGCCCGGATGAGAAGCGGGAGTTGTTTGACCTGCTTGTCCATGCCCGACTTGAGATACAGGGATTGTATAAGATCGTTTTGATTTTGTGCATGTGCAATGATGGGCACCATCAACAGAAAAATCATCAATAGAATTGTCTTCGCTTTCATCCTATCTCCTGCATTGATACGGTTTCGATTGGCGCTTGTTAGTAAATGCCGATGGGCCGGCATCTGTTGTTAAGGGTATAACATCGACAGCCTTAACAAAATATGCAAATATGCAACAAATATGCCAGATATTGGTCGATTGATATTGAGCGTCACTTTTGAACCGAAACAACCTCACAGACGAACATGCGGTGTCGCACCTAAACGGGCTGTTGCCCAAACGAAAATCATTTTTCGACGGTACCCGTTGAATATGCCCCAGTTGAATTTATATTTAGTATATATAAATGTTAAACGAACGAAGACAAATGATGAGAAAGGTTTATCATATGGAAATTACGCGGTTGGAACCATCAAACAAAAAAGGGCTGATCGTTGTTATTACCGGCCATGGCAAAGGAAAAACCACAACAGCTTTAGGTATTGCCGTCAGGGCTTGCGGGCACAATTTGCGCACCAGTATTATTCAATTTATGAAGGGTGACATTTATGCCGGGGAATGGGACGGCATCAAAAAGATGGACTGTGCTGTGGAGCTGGTATCCACGGGAAAGGGCTTTTGCGGTATTCAAGGAAATCCTTATCCTTTTAAAGAACACAGAAAAAACGCACAGGATGCGATCATTCTGACACGGGAGAAAATGGAATCCGGTTTGTGGGATATTCTTATTTTAGATGAGATTAACAATGCGTTGCATCTGGGACTGGTCGACCTGGACCAGGTGTTGGAAATCATCCGAAACAAGCCTCCTGAGATGCACATGGTCCTCACGGGAAGGGACGCACACCCCCAGGTGGTGGAATTGGCGGATACCGTCAGCGAGGTGCTTGAAGTAAAGCACGCCTATCGAAAAGATATCGAACCTCAGCCCGGAATTGATTATTAAATCGCTCATGACTCTTGTCCTTTTCAAACCGCCATTTCATCAAGGATTTTCAAAACTACCGTTGAAGTATAGGCCATGGCAGGGCCTCCCGACATCAGCATAGAAATTCCCGTTGCTTCCAGGATTTCTTTTCGGGACACCCCCATTTCAACAGCCGCCTTAACATGTGTTCGAATGCAAGGTTCGCAGCGCTGCGCCAATGAGACCGCCACCATCATCAGTCTCTTTGTTTTGGCACTCAATGCGCCGTCTTTGGTCGCTTCGTCACGAAGGACTTCGAAGGCATTCGCCACTTCGGGCTTTCCTTTCTTTTCTAGGTAGATGACTTTTTAAAGGTTTTTCCCGCAGGCATCCGGATTGTCGTCAAAGACGACCGCTCGTCCACAACCCTTCTTAATTTCGGTGGCTTATTTCTCTGGCTCACAAATGGTGAACAGCCACCATCTATCGTTCTTGCGTTTTTCGCGAGGCTGCCTGTCAAAATATATCTTCATCGTGCTGTCGGCGGTCGTGGCGATTTCGAACCAGTGCCTGCGAACATATAACTCGGGACTGCCATGGCGACATTTTCCGGTTTCTCGCCAGGTGCGCAAAACAGCCGCAATCTTAATGGTTCGACCCCGCCACACGAACTCCCGGGGAAGTCCGGGCTCCCCGGCAGCCATACGAGAGGTGTCAAATGTGGGACCTGCAGGTCTGATAACTTCACTGACGAATCGATCCGGCAAGATTACTATTTCCTTTTTCAGTCATTGGATCTTTTGAGCCCGGTGAGTTGATTGCTCAACATCTGCAACCGCCGCCGCGCCTCCCTGTCATAGGCCTGAGAGTTAGCGCGCCCCCGCTGTTTCCCGTCAAAGTACTCGCCGGACACCCCGTCGAGGTCGGGCGATGCAGCAAGTTGTTCTACGGCCTGCGCCCCCTCTTCTATGGTGCTCATTGGGCTCCCGAAGTAATCGGTTTCAAGTACCATTCTGGTTGGCATGAGGGACGCAGGGTGAAGGCTGTTGGCCGTAATGCCGCTTTCCTTCAATTCTTCGGCGAGATCGAACGTGAACATCACCAGCGCAAGCTTGCTTTGCCGGTATGCTCTCAGACCATCGTACCCATTCTCGAGCATTAAATTGTCAAAGTCGAGGGGTTGCTGGCCGACTGAAGCGACGTTGACGATACGCGCAGGAACCGAGCGGCGAAGCAAAGGCAGCAGCCGGTGCGTTAGGAGAAAGGGGGCCAGGTAATTGACGGCAAAGCGCAATTCGTGTCCGTCTGCACTCTCTTCACGCCGTGACTGACGCGTCCCCGCGCCAAGACCGGCATTATTAATGAGCACATCGAGACGCTTCTGGTCAGCCTGTATCTTTTCGGAGAGCCGCCGGACTTCATCGAGTGAGGAGAAGTCGGCATTGTAGTAAATGATTTTCTGATTGCCGGTGGCATCTCTAATTTCCCGAAGGGTGGCATCTCCCTTCTCCCGGCTGCGTCCGTGCAGGAGAATCGTGGCTTCGCGCGCAGCCAAGTCACGGGCAACTTGCTTGCCGAGGCCGGCTGTGGCACCCGTGATCAGAATCACCTGGTTCTTGATTGTTTGCATCATATACACCATCCTTTTTTCAATGTCATCTAACAATCTGTAAAAGAAATCAAAAATGCAATACATCCATGGTCAATTATTTATCTTTTGACAGCCGTAAGCGTTGCAAAAGAAGAAGGCGCTTTTGCCGG
>JARRRC010000284.1:0-5279 GCA_037381105.1 Desulfobacterales bacterium | reverse complement strand
TTTTTAATTTAATCACAAAAAAACCTGTTTTGCTATATGTTGAATGGGCGGCTATAAAGGGGAGGAGGGCGCTGAGAAGTGAGGGCACATTGATTCCCTCCGGATAAATCGCACCTCATCTTGGGGATATGAGATATTTCAGCAAGGGGAAAAGAATGAATCGAACTGCTGCAAAACAGCGTGTAATTGCCGGCTGTTTGGTTTTGAATGTTATGATAAAGCAACTTGGTCAACGGTTATTGAGACCTTTGAAAAATGAACATTTTTCAAAGGTTTCGTTTTGATAATTGTACGCCATTCCTTATAGTGGAATGGATTCAAATTAGAACTTCTTAAATATCGTCATGAGATTTTTTACGCCTAAAACAAATGAGTTGTCAATGTTTAAAACATCCCGGGATAGGTATTCGAGTATTGGACGCCTATATATTTATTTACTTCAATAACTTAGCTTAAGGGGCATGTGTGCCCCTTAAGCATTCTCCCGCAAAAAAAGCTTGCGGGAGGCGCGGTTCCTTCCGTTGCTAAGTTATTGAAACAACGAAACCAGTTCGTCAATATCGATTCACGCGCCAGCGAGCCCTTTAAGCACGTACAGGATCCTAATTTGGTATATTTTTTCTTTTGAGATCTTTTTTTACACATCATTTCAGGCATCTATATCTGATATTTCCTTTTTGCAGCGCAGTGCTTTTGAAGATACCGTTTTAAACGGCGAATTGCCGCTCCGAAAGCATAGTGAATGGAAAGATAAAGGTTTTCGAAACCGGATTCCGTTTCAGAATCATGCTTCACAGTAATGGTTTTACCAGGTACATCTAAGACTATCGTTACGCAATAAAGACGATTTTTTTGATGGCAGGCGCCTGCCTGGTCGAGCACTACCCTGCAATGCGCAATGTGATTTTTGAATCGGTTCAGTTTGGCGGCCATGTTGTGCACAAAATCTTTGATATGTTCTGCTTCGAAATCATGACGAAAGCATAATTCCAAGGGAAATTTTTCGTCGACACGTTCTTGTTTGGATAATGGGAGCTGCGTTTTTATGGCAATCAGTCCTAAGGGGAAGATTTGACTGATTGTGGTGAGGAGGTCATCCATGTCGAAAGGTTTGGTCAACATAGCCGCAGCTCCCAGGCGAGTGGACAGGTCAAGGGTTTGCTGATCCGGAAAAGCGGTGATCAAAATCATTGGAGGAAAATCGTCGAATTCCTTTGCGGCCTCAAGAACCTGAAGCCCCGTGACTCCCGGCATACGAATATCTGATATGATTAAATCAAATTCGTGAAAATTTTCCGAAGGTCCCAGAAATCCAAGGTGCCGCATCAGGGGTTTATAAAAAGAATCTTCCGGGGAACGGTTTTTTGCATATTGCGTGCCGTGTTCCTCTTTAACCATATCCGTCTCCTGTAAGTTTCGACTGCGCTTAAGGGAATCGATCCCGGTTATGCCGAAGGCAAAAGAATTGCAGACACTTTCTTTAGCATTTCATCTATATCGAAAGGCTTGTCAAACAACGCCGCTGCTCCCAGACGCTCAGCCTGCATATGGGTTTCTTTATCTCCAAATGCCGTAATCAGGATAATTGGGGGAAAAATATTGAGTTCATTTGCACCCATCAATATCTCCATCCCTGATATGCCCGGCATTCTAATGTCTGAAATAATCAGATCGAATTTTTTGTGTTCTTTGCTGTAAAGAAAGAAGGATGAAAGCATATCGAGAAGGGATAATCCATCCGTACATTCGGTGACCTGGTATCCTTCTTTTCGAAGCATCAAGGCCAACAGTTTGCGCATTTCTTCGTCATCTTCCGCCAGCAAGATACTGGATGAATGACGGCTATTGGTGTTTTCAGATATGATGTATATGTTGTTTTTCTTTTCGGTGGTCTTTTGCATTTCAAGATTCCTTTTTTATGGAAAATTCAGAAGTCGGAATTCGAGTCAGACCCTTGAGCATAAAGGTTTAAAATATCTTTTTCCGATAAACTCTTGAGTAAAGTATTTAGCAATTCGCGTGCCAGGGCACGCCGTCAATTGATGCTCCTATTGAAAGATATCGTATAACAAAATGTAATTATTATTAAATATCGATTCTGTCAGCGTGTATCGGGGCAGGATAAATTTTTTCTTAATGGTTTTGAAAACCGGCCGGTGTGGCGAGGCATTTTGCTTCATTGTGGCAATATGCCCCGATCTGGCGGAGGCGAAATATTAGCCCGGATATTTCACGCGCCTGATGCGTTCATTTGCAAGGCATTCAGATGCGCAGCTGTAGTTTTCTACTGCAAGACTCTGATAACACAGCAAATGGACGTATCAGACCGCGCTCCAAGAGTGAAAATTTTTCAGGTTAAAAGAGAAAAAATAAATGGTACAAAGTGTAACGTTAGATTTACAATGAGAGGTGTTTTTAACTTATTGGTTTTATTTTAAAATAAAAGATTGTTGAAAAATTTTCATGAAATATTCGGGTTAGCATAGTGTCAGTCAACCTTATAATGCTGAAGCTTGCGATACAAGGTTTTGCGATCCAATCCCAGCACTCTTGCAGCCAGAGTTTTGTTTCCTCCGACCATTTTCAAGACATGAAGAATGTAACGGCGCTCAACTTCCTGAATCGGAATGAGTTCACTCGGGTTACTACTTCCAACAAGAAAGTTAGAGGCGTTATAATTTCGTATTTTTTCCGGAAGGTCATCAACGGAGATTTTTTCATATCTTGTTAATACGACCGCTCGCTCGATGATATTCCGAAGTTCCCGCACATTGCCGGGCCATGTATAATTCAAAAGTTTTTCCGATGCTGCATTTGATATTCCGCTGATGGGTTTTTCTGAACGAAGGGCGAACTGTTCAACAAAATGCTGTGCAAGAAGAAGAATGTCGGTACCGCGCTCACGAAGCGGCGGAAGATCAATCTGAATGACGTTAATGCGATAATACAGGTCTTCACGAAACCGACCTTCTTCAACGGCGGTTTCGATGTCACGATTGGTGGCTGCAATGATTCGCACATCAAAAGCGACTTCCGAGGTGCCGCCGATGGGTCGAACACGACGTTCTTCCAGAGACCTAAGGAGCTTGGGTTGAAGGTCTAATGGAAAATCGCCGATCTCATCAAAAAACAAAGTCCCGCCGTCAGCCTGTATGAACAGTCCTTTACGCTCTGTTTGAGCATCCGTAAAAGCGCCGCGTTTATGGCCAAAGAGTTCACTTTCCAGCAGCGCATGCGGCAGGGCGGCACAGTTGACGGCAACAAAGGGGCCTTGATGCCGGCGGCTCTGCCGATGAAGGGCCTGTGCAACCAGTTCTTTCCCTGTTCCGGTTTCTCCGGAAATAAGGATGGAAGTTTCAGTGTCGGCCACACGCTCGAGTCGATTGATCAATTTGCCCATGGGGGAACTTTCGCCAATCAGTTCATCGAATCGATGCGATTTGTTGAGCGCTTCGCCCAGGCGTTTCACCTTTTCTTGAAGGCTGCGATGTTTTATGGCTCGATCGAGGGCAAGAACTAAAAATTCCGTATCGATCGGTTTGGTAACGAAATCGTACGCTCCTGCACGAATAGCGGCAATGGCGGTCTCCATGCTGCCAAATGCGGTGATCACAATTACCGGTATATCGGGCCTGGTGGCTACGATTCGTTCACAAAGCTCGATTCCGTTCATATTCGGCATATTCAGATCTGTCAGGAGAACGTCAAAGGACCCTTCCTTCAAAGCATCGAACGCTTTTTCGGCTGAGAGGCACCATGTCGGATGGAAGCCGTGCCGTTTGAGATCGTCTTCAAGCATCTCACACATCATTTGTTCGTCGTCAACAATCAGGATTTTTCCACGCACCCGTCAACCTCCAGTGGAATATAAATTGTAAAACAGCTCCCCTCTCCGATTTTGCTTTTAACATCGATCCATCCGCCATGTTCTTGAACAATGCCATAGGCAATGGAGAGTCCCAACCCGGTACCTTCGCCGACCTTTTTAGTGGTAAAAAAAGGCTCAAATAGATGGTTGATATTGTTTTCGGAAATACCTTCTCCTTCATCTTTAATATATATCGCAGCATAATTTTGTTCTTGTTCTCTATTTAAAGTCGCATGGCTTAAATACCTCATATGAAGCCCTATTTCCAAATGTCCGCCGTCAGGCATGGCCTGAATCCCGTTCATCACAAGGTTGATTAAGACTTGCTGCATCTGAAACGGGTCGATTGAAATCTGGGGTATGTCTTCATTTTTTAAAAAGTTTAGTATAACTTTTTGTTTTTCGGCGGTGGGTTTCAGTATTTCTATGACTTGACCGGTTAGAATTTTAAGATCAACCCATGACTTTTGAGGTGCTCGGCGTCTGGCAAAATCGAGCAGTTGCCGGACCAGTTTGGTCATACGTTCCGCCTGCTCTTTAATGATTCTGGAGCATTCAGTGATGTCTTCCTTTTTCATATCTTCGCTGCCGATAAGTTTGGCCCTTCCTGAAACGACGTTAAGAGGAGTACCCAGTTCATGGGCGATTCCCGAAGAGAGACGACCCAGCGTTGCCAGGCGTTCGGTGTGACGTAATTGCTCAAGGGCGGAAATACGTGCTTCAGTCTCTTTGCGGACAGCCTCCCGTGCCGCTGCAAGCTGTATGCACATTTGATTCATTGCGTTTGCCAGATTGGACAGTTCATTCCGTCCGCGAACCGTAACTCGCTTTGAAAAATCACCTTTACCGATCTGCCGGGTGAACTCTACCAGTTGATCCAACGGACGGCCGACAAATTTAACACCCAGCCACCACAGCATGATGAAGCTTAATAACGCCATCATGATGCCGAGTATAATTGATCGTAATATTGTTTTGTGGATATAATTCTCCAGCTCGCCCAGAGACTCTGAAATTTCAAGAGCCCCATACTTGCCGCCGCCGATATCGACCGGGACGTAAGTATAGAGGTGACCGGGACCCTTATGATCTATTTTTTTCACCGAAACCTCTTGTCCCCGGGAGACCGGAGATAACTTTTTCAGGGCAACACGGGGCATATAAGGGCCACCGGATGCGTTATTCAGCCAAACCCACCGAATCCGCATAAAATTTTCTTCTTTATCCACTCTTTTGATCAGTTTTAGAGCCCGGTTTTGGCCGGCCTTATGCCAGGTGTCAAGGGTTAATTCCTTGACCGTGTTTCCGAGCAAATGAGCGTTTTGCTTCATATCATTGTCAAACAGGTGTATCTCGCGCCTGACGGCAATGTATCCATCAGCAGCCAAAAGTGCTATGATTCCCAAAAAAA
>JARRRC010000283.1:0-3953 GCA_037381105.1 Desulfobacterales bacterium | reverse complement strand
CAAAACCTTTTTGTTTCCAGATAGCTTCCCGCATACCTTCCTTCAGATCATGTTCGATCATTTCTTTGACCATTTGTTCGAAAGTTATTTCTTGCGTCCATCCCAGCTGTTTTTGGGCTTTGGAAGGGTCTCCCAGAAGCGTATCCACTTCTGTCGGCCTAAAATATCTCGGGTCAATAGCTACAACTGTCTGGCCGCGATTTAAATCTCTCAGTTGATCACGTCGGTCATATTTTTTCAACAAGGCCGAAGATTTTATATTTTTTATCATCCCCTTTTCAGAAAGTCCCTGACCTTCCCATTCAAGCTGAATCCCCACTTCGTAAAATGCACGTTCACAAAATTCTCTTACGCTATGTTGCTTCCCTGTGGCAATTACGTAGTCATCGGGCTCTCTCTGTTGAAGAATGAGCCACTGTGCTTTGACAAAATCTTTGGCATGCCCCCAGTCTCTTATGGCATCTAAATTGCCGAGAAAAAGTTTTTCCTGAAGCCCAAGAGCAATACGGGCAACCGCTCTTGTGATTTTGCGGGAAACAAATGTTTCACCACGAAGTGGTGATTCATGGTTAAATAGTATTCCGTTGCAGGCATAAATCCCATATGCTTCACGGTAATTGACAGTGCACCAGAACGCATAGAGTTTAGCGCATGCATAGGGTGACCGAGGGTAAAAGGGCGTCTTTTCGCTCTGTGGGATTTCTTGAACTTTTCCATATAACTCTGAAGTGGACGCCTGATAAAATCGTGTTTTTTCCCCAAGATTCAATATGCGAATGGCTTCTAATAGCCGTAAAGTTCCCAAAGCATCCGCATCTGCGGTGTATTCAGGAGACTCAAAAGAAACTTTCACATGACTTTGGGCGCCTAAATTATAGATTTCATCCGGTTGAACTTCCTGAATAATTCGGATCAAATTTGTCGCATCCGTAAGGTCTCCGTAATGAAGCACAAAACGCACATCCTTTTCATGAGGATCCTGATACAAGTGGTCAACCCTTTGTGTGTTGAATAAAGAAGACCGACGTTTGATACCATGAACCTCATACCCTTTTTTCAACAGCAGTTCTGCAAGATATGCACCATCCTGCCCGGTAATTCCGGTGATCAAGGCACGTTTCATTATTTATCTCCATTTCTTATTCCAGAATAACAATATCTTTACGCGCAATCCCTCTTTTTACTAATGCTTCTAGAGTGGAGCCTTCTTTATTCATAAATGTTATGAGGATTTTGTCAAACGAAAGCGATTGAAGCTCATCAGGGCTTTTGACCACATTTCCCAAAAATATCTTTCCTGTCTTACTTTCATCCACAATGGCAATCAATTTTATTGGGGTTTCCTGCAAAGAAATATAAGCGATCTCGGCAACATCATTCACTCCGTAAAAAACAACGCGTTCAACCCCTTGCTCAACAAGTCTTTTAAAATGTTTACGCAAGTTTCTGCGAGCCATTCTATAAAATTCGAATGAATACTGAAGATATTGATATGTCAAGCGCGTTTTTTCTAGTGCTCCTTTTGGGGTAAGGATATATTTGACCCGATTTTTTGGAATCGTGGTAATCTTGAAGTATCCTTTATTTGCAAGACGTTTGACAAAAGAGTTAACCAGACCCAGAGAAATATTCAACTTGCTGGACAGATCCCGTTGACTTTGGGTATTATCCTTGTCGATTTCTTCAAGTATTTTTAATGTACGAATATCCTGAGTATCCATGAGCTGTGACTGAGACCTTTGAAAAACGGCTCCCTTTTGCCCAGTTCCATCGTTAGGCTCAAATTTTAATCCTCGAAATACTTAATGTATGTCTGTGGTTAAAATTTTCTCCCGCCTTGGATTTTAACAAAATTGAACATTTTTCAAAGGTCTCTGACTGTTGAAGACTAATTGTTGTCTATGGACTATGAGGATGGTGGCAGGAAAAATGAAATGTTTTTGAAGAACGCAAGTCAAAGAGATAGCTTCGCTTTGCAAGTTACATTGTAAATAACAATATAACTATTTGTAATCTTAAAATATATTTGATGGAAATTACATTTGGCGTGCTAATTGTTCAGTAAATGAACACAAATAACGGAGCATGTCAAGAATTAAAATCACAATAAAATCATTTCACGATTTTATAAAACGCGGCATTGCCGCTCTAATTTACTTTTAATGATAAATCTGTGGTTCAACTCACTTCTGTATCCAGAACTTCTCGGATTTTTTCCGCTGAAATTTCCCCAATACCATTAATCGCCGACAAATCCTGAAGGGACGCATTCATGACTTTTGAAACCGATTTGAAATGTCGAAGCAACCGTTTAGCAATTTTTGGTCCGACTTTAGGAAGGCCTTGTAATATGTACAATTGTTTTGATTTTAGGCGTTTGGGTCGATAACCTCCTCTTAACGGTGCAACATCAACAAAATTCCTAACCTGTCTGCTTATCATCAACATAATATCTCGCGAGTCTTCTTTTGTACGAGAAAAGATAACAGGCATATACCATATAACTTGTGTCGAAATAAGCGATCCCCTAATGGCCATTCTATCAAAATTAAGGCTGGTTTTGTATGGGTTGCCCTCGATAAGCAGAACTGGATGGTTGCAGAATTTCTTTAAATTTGAAAGTTGATTAAACAAACGTCCATCAATGATTGATAGTAGAAAATCTTCAGCAGTTTTTCGCTCGACCGTTATTATATCGTTGATAATGTATCTCCATACGACAAGTTTTTCATTTCAACAAAAGCGCCACCCTTTTCGAGTAAGTCGCCGAGTCCTGATGATTTTTCGCGAAAGTCAATGGTGATTTTTAAATTATTCATCGTTTCAAAACTATATAAATCATATTATCAGGTGTAATCAACCACACTGCCAGTGATGGCTGATTACACCTTTTCGGATTCTTACTCGACTACAATTCGATCTTTGTTCTTTTCCAGCGTTTTGGGACCAATACCCTGAACGTTTAAGAGTTCTTCGACATTTTTAAAAGGACCGTTTTTATCTCTGTACTGCACGATCCTTTCGGCATATTTCATCCCGATTCCTTTGAGTTGGGATATTTCTTCCACGGTTGCCTTGTTCAGGTTGATTTTTCCAGAATTTTCGGCTCGTATCGGCCCCATAAACGCCATAACCACTGCCAGTGCAATAAGCAAGACCATCATTCTTTTTGTCGCTGTCATCTCGACCTCCTTTTGTAAATAAATCATTTTTGAAAATACACAAAATTTTTTGACGGGAATTCCCAATTCGTGAAAATGCATTCCAAAAATCATGCCATGAATCAAATGTTAACAAGGAAAATGAAAAATTAGATACGGATAACCAAAAGAACGTAACCATGAAAAGCCATAACTATACTGTTTATATTAAAATTTGATCTTTGCTTATTTTTAATTAAAAAATGGGAAAATAAAATTGGAAAGGTATGAAGGGAATTGAAAAGTATAAGAATTTTACTTGCTAAGCACATAAAAATGTGCATAATTGCACATCTTTATGTGCAATGTCTATTTAAACAGCACCAATCTTTGATGTTTTTTTCAAATCAGGCAAAGCTTCGGTTCTATCGCGCAAGACGATTCGGCGGATCCCCGTGGCAAGCCGTCACATTTTCATAAGCCCAGCATCAAACAATAATGCGTTTGCAACCTTGAGATCTTCTTGTACGGTGATTTTTATATTGAACTTACTGCCGTTGATAATTTTTACATGCATTCCCAATCTTTCAATCAGTGAAGCATCGTCGGTACCCATATATTTATCTTTTCGAGCAGATTCATGAGCTTTTAATATCAAATCATGTTGAAAAGCTTGGGGAGTCTGGGCAAGCCAAATGCATACCCTGGACAATGTTTCTTCAACCATATGAGCCTTATCAACACGTTTTAGCGTATCGCCGGCAGGAGTTCCCAAGATGCAGGCACCAACATCTTTTGCACCAAGAATACACG
>JARRRC010000282.1:0-4956 GCA_037381105.1 Desulfobacterales bacterium | reverse complement strand
ATCCACAACGCGTCGATACGATTGATGGTAAAATCGTCCATGATCGTCGGGTTTCCGGTCCATCCCCTAGAGGTCATCGCCAGATGAACTTCATTGCTGAGTCGATAGGACTTCCCGACAAGAACTCCCAGTCTCGAGGCAATCCAGCCATGCTCCTCTTTCATCTTTAAGTCCGATATTTCCCGGCTCTTTTTTGCCAGAAACATCCCTTCAACGGTCCTTAAAAAAAGATGAATATACCGGTAGGTCATGGCCAGGATTAAAATGATGACTTCCGGGGTCTTTAAGACATACAGGGCCTTTAAAAGGCGGATCCATTCCGTTGTTACAACCAGAAGAATGGCCATGGATACTGAAGTCGCAACACGCATCACAAGTATTGCAACGCCGGATACCCCTTGTGCCGTTATGGTAATGTTTTGAGGGATATGAAACGGGCCAAAAGTATGCGGCGACAGAAAAGAAATGACCGTAAAAAGCGACCGGCCCGGCGTCACGATGTTAAAGACCGCCGGCAACGCAACAATACCGGTAAACAGGGGGATGAACACCCAGACCCGTTTAATGAAAAAACCAAAAGAAACTCGAGAAAATATAGCAAGAATCAGGGTTCCAACATAAAGGACCAGCAAGGGCACCAAACGCTGGGTGAGCCCGATAATGATTAAGATCGTAAAAGTCGTCAATAGTTTGACCCGGGGGTCGATGCGCTGCATAAATCCCTTTTTTGCGGCATACTGATTTGCAAAAATCGAATACTCAATGGCTCTTGTGGTTTCTGCAAGCGTTTTTGCAACAAAATCATTTCCCATTTGAATGACCTCTTTGGGAGTTGTTCGTCTAAATCTCTAAACAGGGCGGAATGAATCGTCTTTTTTTAAAATCGGATAGAATCATTTTTCATTTGGGTGATCATTGTTTTTGCGGGCCAGAATTTTACCGGCACCCCATGTAATCAACAGAACCAAGATCATCCCACCGAATGCCGACAAGATATAACCGATATCGTTTCCGATCCCTTTGACGGCATAGTCGCGAAACGGGGCATGCCAGATTTCGGAAAACCGTTCGAGGCCCTTGGGGATATAGCCGATCATTTGTGTAAAGGCCTCCTTTCCCCATTCCCCCCAGGCGGTTCCGGATGCGAGCAGGCCGATGGGGACGAGGAGTCCTAAAACAAACAACCCTATAAAAAGCGGCGCCAATTTTTTCATACGCGCGCCTCCTTTGCAATTCCGGTTAAGACGTCAGGCATCGACTTTTGTAAAAACACCAGTACGCCGGCGGTGATGATCGCTTCGATGGGTCCGGCAATCGTCAGGTGGGCAAACATCATCGCAGGGATCGCCTGTGACAGATTGTAAGGACAATAGAGCGGCGTACCGTTTGCCGTGTGAAACAGCAGCGGCTGAAGCCCGAGTTCAACGGCCGCCGACAGCGCAGCGGCATTGATCCCGCCATAACCGGCAAGGGCCGCCCCTACCCAGTGCCGGGAGGATTTCATCGGCGCTGAACGTGCAATCAACCCATATATTAAGTATCCGACAATCGGAATGACAACGGCCATGTTGAAGGCATTGGCCCCGAAGGCCAGAATTCCGCCGTCACCGAAGAACAGCGCCTGGATGAAAAGTGCCGAGGACACCCCGATAATAGCGGCCCACGGCCCGAGTATGATCGCCATAAGGGCAGCGCCTGTTGCATGCGCCGTGGTCCCTCCGAGAACCGGCGCATTGAACATCATGATCACAAAAGAAAATGCTGAAAAGATGCTTAAAAGCGGAACGGTTTTGGATGTCAGTATCTTTTTCAGCTTACGCGCCGCCGTATACCAGAAAGGGGCGGCAGCCGCATACATGACTGCGCAGGTTTGCGGACTCAAATATCCGTCCGGGATATGCATGTCTAAAATCTCCCATATTCATGGTTCAAGCCGCATAAAATCGTCATCTTAATTATATCTCAGCCTCCGTACACAGATTTTTCCTTTTTATGTGTTGCCGATATGTCCGATCCGCTGAATTCCGGAATAAAAAAGCCATGAAGACTATAGAAACATCCCGGAAGCCTTCATGGCTTGAATTAAAAAGTCAGATTTTTCCGGCTGCAAATTTGAGGGAGCGTAATCCCTCTCTTTCAACCAACCAAACGTATATCCAAAACAGATAACTTCATGTTATCATTATATGACATATTCTTATGCAGCTTGACGTGTTTGTCAATATGCTTGCTCGAATCCAGTCCCTCCTATCCGCACCTTTTTCTCCTTTCACTGTCTTCTCAATGGCTTTTCATGTAAATAAATCTTGTACATTATCCCGACCATGCTAACAATATATTACAATAAAAAACATTGAGACGTATTTGGCGAACTTGCCGACATTCAGGACCATTGACACTTTTTTTAAAAGGAAAGGGGCTGTAAATGGAAGCTTTATTTGAAACATTAAATTTAAAATGGGAAAATCCCGGGGGATTTTGCGGAGAATGGATTGCCAGTGGTAAAACTGCGGAAATATTTTCTCCTATAAATGGTGAAAGCATTGGAAAAGTAATAAACATTACAGAAGATGATTATAAAAAAATATCTGAAGCCGCTTATCATGCATTTCTTGATTGGCGAGAGGTTCCCGCTCCAAAACGTGGAGAGATTGTCAGGCAATTGGGAAATGAACTTAGAGAAAAAAAGGATCTCTTGGGGAGGCTCGTCACTCTCGAAATGGGAAAATCAATTCAAGAGGGTTATGGTGAAGTCCAGGAAATGATAGATATTTGTGATTTTGCAGTAGGGATGAGCAGGCAGCTTTGCGGCGTCACCATAAGCAGCGAAAGAAAACAACATCGAATGTTTGAACAATGGCATCCCCTTGGCGTCGTCGGCGTAATAACGGCCTTTAACTTCCCAGTTGCAGTATGGAGTTGGAATGCCGCTTTGGCTCTGATTTGCGGAGATTCAGTCATTTGGAAGCCGTCATCCAAAACACCCCTTACAGCTATTGCTGTTATAAAAATCATGGAAAATGTATTAAGGAATAATAATTTCGAACCGGCGTTGTGTTCCCTTGCAGTTGCCCCCGGAGGTGAACTTGGAGATCGTATTACCAAGGATAAAAATGTTGCATTAATTTCATATACCGGATCTGTAAAAAGAGGAAGAGAAGTCGGCAAAATTGTTCAGGAGCGATTTGGCAAACTTATATTGGAGCTAGGCGGGAACAATGCAGTGATTATCAGCAACAAAGCCAATCTTGATATTGCTTTAAAAAGTGTATATTTCGGAGCCATTGGAACAAGCGGTCAAAGATGTACATCAACACGACGGGTGATCGTTCATGAAGAAATTTATGATACTTTTTTAAGTAAACTCAAATCAATGTATCAGAAAACAAGTATTGGAGATCCAAGGGATCAAAAAAATATTATGGGCCCGCTTGTTGATAAGAAGGCTGTAGATGTAATGATGGAAGCAATCGAGTCTATAAAAAAAGAAGGAGGCAATGTTTTATATGGCGGCGAAAAAACGGATTTGCCCGGGGGTTGTTATGTAACGCCGTGTTTGGTTGAAGCTGACCGCAACATGAAGATGCTGCAGAAAGAGACCTTTGCGCCGATATTATATGTTTTGAAATATAACAATCTGGAGGAAGCGATAAACATTCAAAATGATGTGCCTCAGGGACTAAGCAGTGCAATAATTACAGACGATCTTATTGAAAGTGAGCTCTATTTAAGTTGTCGAGGCAGTGATTGTGGTATTTCAAATGTAAACATAGGGACATCCGGGGCAGAGATTGGCGGAGCATTTGGTGGAGAAAAGGAAACAGGCGGGGGTAGGACCCGATCTCTGCCGCCAGCCATACCCTGCTGTTTTTGCTGTTCCCGTTTTTATCGCTAAAGCCTTGGTCGGCATATACATAGGCCGTTTCAACCCGAACATACGATTTTTTATGAAACTTGTAAGTCGGGGTGATCGCTGCCGCGTATATATGTTTTGTTTCCAAATTGTCAATGTAAATCCGGCTTTCCCCCTGATGGATATATTCCAGCCGGAGCGGGATCGAGAAATGACCGAAGCGGGGGTCGATATAAACCGCGCCGCCGATGGATGATTTGCTTCCGTAAAAATTTTTCATTTTATCGTCCCAGTTCCAATAGTCAATATTGATTGCCAGATAGATATTCTTTATGGTGCGTTCGACAAACACGCCCGTCAGATTTCTCACGGATTTAGGATGATAGTGATAGATGCTGAATGTATTGTTCAAAACCGATCCCCTCACTCCGATTTCCCAGGTTTCATCCGGGGTGATCCCGTCGACACTGTATTCATTCTGGTTGAGCCTTTTTTTGTAATATCCCACGAGTAATTGAAAGCCTTTGATGTCATAGTCGACCCTTGCCCCATATGCGTTATACGGCTGCTGGGAAGCGACGCTGCCGAGGATTATGTTTTTATTGTAGAAAGTATAGGTGTTCTCAAAACCGGCATTCGGTTGAAGCAGGCCGACCTCCAAGCTCACGTCGGTGATCGGCTTTAGGGTAAGGGACGCATACTCGATATCGAAATGGGAGTTGTTTTCAGGGGCGGAGAGAAGAGACGGCGTCGATGTTTCACCGAATGCCCCGACAAATCCTACCGGCAGATCCGTATCTTTTGAAGACAATTGGACAAGAAAGTTTGACAATAGAAATTCGCTGCCGGACGTATCCTTGCCGGGATTGGATGCATGGAAGAAACCGGCGCTGATCCCGCCCCCAAGCTGAAGCCCGGAAAGCGTCGATTGAAGCAAACGGTTGGCCGGGTTTTCATCGGATTCGATTTTTTGTTCGAGATGGGTGACCCTGCTTTTTAAATCCGTCACCTCCTGCTTAACGTCCGAGTCTTCAGCCGCCTGCGAAAGGTCAGTCCATGCGGATGCGACGCAGAGGACAACGCATAAAACAAAAGCAACAGCA
>JARRRC010000281.1:0-3962 GCA_037381105.1 Desulfobacterales bacterium | reverse complement strand
GTCTTGAACCGACCACCCTTTCAAAAGACAAGACCGGTTTTTTCATTACGGGCCCTTATCCACGAGTTCTTGCAGAAAAAATTTAATTATACCTGAGAC
The DNA here is from genome assembly GCA_037381105.1 of Desulfobacterales bacterium. GTDB lineage: Bacteria > Desulfobacterota > Desulfobacteria > Desulfobacterales > UBA11574 > UBA11574. The sequence goes on along the minus strand of JARRRC010000281.1, from coordinate 3,863 downwards.
TAACCTCGTTACGAAATTTATCCGCCTCACCACTAGCGGTGCCGTGGTAAAAGGAATTCTTTCTTAAAAAAAGCTAAACACCCGACGCTGTTTTTAATTTTAAATCTTTCTCTGCGTTCTTTATGGCAGCCTTAACGCATTCTAAAGCCGTCCCTCCGGTTGATTTTCTCCGATTGATCATTTGGTCTGTGCCCAAAACACCGAATATGTCCTTTTTAAAATAAGATGAAAAAGATTTTAACTCTTTTAATGTGAGTTCATGAAGCTCTTTTTTCTGGCTGGAAGCATATGCCACGGCTTCGCCCACACAGCCATGGGCCTGGCGAAACGGCAAGCCGGCGGCCACAAGATAATCCGCCATATCGGTTGCATTTAAAAACCCTTTGGATATCGCCTGCCGCATGACATCCTGATTTATTATCAACTTTGGAATCATTTTTATATAAATATCAATACATTCTCTTAGTATGTCCGCAGTTTGAAATAAAGCGCCTTTATCTTCCTGCATATCTCGGTTATAGGACAGCGGCAATGACTTCATCATCGTTAAAAGGGAAATCAGGTTTCCGAAAACACGTCCTGTCTTTCCGCGAACCAGTTCAGGCACATCGGGATTCTTTTTCTGAGGCATGATACTGCTGCCCGTAGCAAAGGAATCCGGAAGTTCGATAAAACCGAATTCGGATGACGACCATAAAATGAATTCTTCCGACATTCGGCTTAAATGAACCATGCAGATGCTTGCGGCTGAAACAAATTCAATGATAAAATCCCTGTCTGAAACCGCATCGATGCTGTTTGCCGATATTTTCGGAAAATCGAGAAGTTTTGCCGTGTATTCCCTGTCTATGGGATATGTTGTTCCGGCAAGGGCTGCGCTGCCGAGAGGCATCACGTTGATCCGTTTTAACCCGTCATTGAACCTGTCGATGTCTCTTGAAAACATTTCATAATACGCCATGAGATGATGGGACAAAAGAACCGGTTGAGCCCGTTGCAGATGCGTATAACCGGGCAAAACAACATCAATGTATTTTTTCGCCAAATTCACGATAACCTTTGCAAGCGCAACAAGACGCTTTATTGTATTTAAGGTCTCTTCCCTCAAATACATTCTCACATCCAGAACAACCTGGTCGTTTCGACTTCTTGCGGTATGAAGTTTTTGCGCAGTTTTCCCTACTTTTTCGATAAGCCGAGCCTCGATATGCATGTGAATATCTTCCAGGCTTTTATCGAACTGAAACCTTCCCCTTTCGATCTCTCTTTTTATCGCACCAAGTCCTTCAATCAATACGGAAGCATCTGCTTCTGAAATAATAGACGTCTTTGCAAGCATGCGGCAGTGGGCGATACTTCCATCGATATCATAAACATACAAGCGCTTATCGATATCGATGGAAGATGTAAAATCTTCAACCATCCGATCGGTCTTTTCGGAAAACCTGCCGCTCCAGAGTTTTTCAGACATAATGAGGGTACCTCTTCTCACTCTATATCAATGATATTTAGATCATTGATTGCTCTAAAAAACACAAAAATCACATTTAAGAAACGAATCCCGTTACCCTGCCATTTTATTTCTTCAACATCTTCTGAATGCGTAATCTCAATGCATTCAGCCGTATAAATCCCTCGGCGTCTTTTTGGTGGTAAACCTCGTCGTCTTCAAACGTTGCAAAGTCTTGCCTGTAAATGGACTTGTCGGATTGCCGTCCCAGCACTGTACAATTGCCTTTATAAAGTTCGAGGCGCACCTTGCCGGAAACGTTATTCTGCGTCTGATCGACCATATTCTGCAGCAGCTTCATTTCCGGTGAAAACCAAAATCCATAATATACCAGTTCGGAATACTTGGGGATCAGTGAATCCCGCAAGTGCATGACCTCTCTGTCCATGGTAATCGATTCCATGGCTATATGCGCCGTCCTCAGCAGGGTGCCGCCCGGAGTTTCATAAACGCCGCGGGATTTCATGCCGACGAAACGGTTTTCGACAATATCGGCCCTGCCGATGCCGTGAGACCCGGCCAGCCTGTTAAGCTCTTTGAGTAGATTCGCCGGAGACATTTTTTTATCGCTTATCGCCACAGGATCACCCTGTTCAAATGTTATTTCCACGATCTCGGATTTATCAGGGGCATCCTGGGGAGAAACGGTCATGGTATACATATCCTTTGGCGGTTGCATCCAGGGGTCTTCAAGTTGCCCCCCTTCAAAGCTGATGTGAAGGAGATTTCTGTCGGTGCTGTAGGGCTTTGCATGAGTTGTCGGCACTTTGATGCCGTGTTGTTCGGCAAAGGCCATCAGAGCACTGCGTGAATGAAGTTCCCATTCCCGCCACGGTGCAATAATTTTTATATTCGGATCTATGGCGAAATAACTGAGTTCAAATCTGACCTGGTCGTTTCCCTTTCCGGTGGCGCCGTGGCTGACCGCATCAGCCCCTTCCATTTCGGCAATTTCCATTTGTCGTTTTGCGATCAGAGGCCTGGCAAGAGACGTTCCCAAAAGATACTGTCCTTCATATATTGCATTGGCGCGAAATGCAGGAAAAACATAATCTTTTACGAACGTTTCCTGCAAATCATCGACATAAACCTTGCTGGCTCCGGTATTTAAAGCATTCTTTCTGATTTCATCAACTTCATCTCCCTGGCCGATGTTCGCCGAAAATGCGACAACCTCGCATCCATAGGTTTCGATGAGCCATTTCAGAATGACGGATGTATCGAGCCCGCCTGAATAGGCCAACACAACTTTTTTAATCGCATCAGACACTATAAATCTCCTCCTATAAGAACATCCAGTATCGCCTTATGCATATGAAGTTTGTTTTCGGATTGATCCCAGACTACGGAGTTCGGACCTTCCAGAACATCTTCACTGATTTCTTCACCCCTGTGTGCCGGAAGGCAGTGCATCACAATGACATTTTCTGCCGCGTTTTTTAAAAGTGTTTTATTGACCTGAAAGGGTTCAAAAGCCCGTCTTCTGCCGTCCAGTTCACTTTCCTGTCCCATGCTGGCCCAAACATCGGTATAAATCACATCGGCATTTTTTACGGCTTCGAGAGGGTCGCCGGATAATACAATTTCCCCGATATTTCGCTCCATGGCCTTATCCATGATGTCTCGATCCGGCAAATATCCGTCGGGGCATGCCAAAACAAGGTTCAACCCCAGAACCGCGGCTGCATTGATCCAGGAATGCGCGACATTATTCCCATCCCCGATCCAGGCGATTTTAAGATTATTATACCCGCTTTTATGTTCAATCACCGTCATAATATCGCTTAAAACCTGGCAGGGATGAAAAAGATCTGTAAGGGCATTAATGACCGGAATCTCAGCAAATTCGGCAAATTCTTTTAATATTTTCTGTGAATATGTTCGAATCGCCAGACCGTCCAGATATCTTGAAAGCACCCTGGCGGTATCCCGAACCGGCTCGTTGCGAGAGATTTGAGTGTCTTTAGCACTGATAAAAACCGGTGTTCCACCCAGTTGGACCATCGCCGCTTCAAAGGAAACACGAGTGCGGGTAGACGGCTTTTCGAAAATAAGACCGAGTGATTTGCCGGAAAGGGATCTGTCCGCAACACCGCTTTTAAACCTTTTCTTGAGCTCCGCCGCCCGCTCAAAAAGCAACTCAAAATCGGCTTTTGTAAGATCTAAGAGTGTTAAAATATCTTTATTCACAAAAAACCTCATAAGTGCAGGTAATAGGTAATGGGTTTTGGGTTATGGGTAAGGAGGATAAGACCACATACAATAAACTTGGGGAACATAACCCATCACCCATTATCCATGACCCATTACCTGGTCCAAACATGTAACCAGCGCATCAATGTCTTGTTTTTCG
>JARRRC010000280.1:0-5032 GCA_037381105.1 Desulfobacterales bacterium | reverse complement strand
GAATAAAAAAGACACCGGTTCGCTGATGGCCGATCAGGTCAATCATTTAATGATAAGGGGGTATCTGGGGTTTTTATACAAGAAGAACAAAAAAGTGACCATATCGAGGAAACTTTCAGCCATTCGATCCTTTTTCAGATTTCTTGTCAAACACGGTGTTATTTTAGACAACCCTCTGGATTTGATTTTGACGCCGAAACAAAAAAAGACGATACCGGTCTACCTCCCGGTCGATGATATTTTTAGACTGCTCGATTCGATAAAAACCGACACACTGACCGGTATAAGGAATCGTGCTATTTTTGAAACACTTTATTCCAGTGGAATTCGTGTTTCGGAGCTTGAAGGTCTGAATGTTTTTGATGTGGACTTTAAAAAATATTTGATTCGGGTAATGGGAAAAGGGAGCAAGGAAAGAATCGTCCCTGTCGGAGAAAAAGCCATAAACGCCGTTATGGATTATAGAAAAAGATTGCAGGCCGAAACCGGCATTGGAGAAGATGAAAATACCCCTTTGTTTTTAAATAAAAACCAGGGGCGCTTGACAAGTCGCTCCATCGCACGCATTCTTGAAAAAACGGCAAAAGAATGCGGCCTGCTGATACCCGTTTCACCCCATGCGCTGCGCCATACATTTGCAACGCATATGCTCGATGCAGGAGCGGATTTAAGAGTGGTTCAGGAACTTTTGGGGCATAGAAGTCTATCTACAACTCAAAAATACACCCACGTTAGCGTCGACAGGCTGATGGAAACCTATGACAAGGCGCATCCGAGACGATGACTGTTAAAAACGCATCATCCGATAAATAACCGAGAGATTTCCATTAATTTTCATGCAAGATCCAGCTAAAGAAAACGAGACAAATACTATGAAAATACATGGCACAACAATTCTTGCCGTCAGACGCAATAATAAAGTAGCCGTTGCCGGTGACGGACAGGTTACACTGAACAATATTGCGATCAAACATAAGGCAATAAAAGTGAGAAAGATCTACAACGAAAAGATCATTGTCGGTTTTGCCGGGGCTACGGCTGATGCCTTGAATCACGTTATAATGGGAACCTGACGCGCAGTGCCGTGGAGTTGGCCCGGGATTGGCGAACCGACAAGTTCTTGAGACGTCTTGAGGCGATTATGATTGCCGTGGACGAAAAAAACATGTTTTTGATATCCGGAAATGGTGATGTGATTGAACCGGATGAAGGTGTCATGGGGATTGGCTCGGGAGGTGCTATGGCTCAGGCTGCGGCGACCGCCCTGATTAGACATACGGATATGGATGCCGCCGGTATTGTAACGGAAGCCATGAGAATCGCAGGCTCCATATGCGTGTTTACAAATGATTCCGTTACCATTGAAGGATTATAGATCCTTTTAATATAAAAACCTATAAAGTGACAAAAAAATGAATCTTAAACCCAACGAAATTGTTAAAGAACTTGATAAATATATTATCGGCCAGCACAATGCAAAGCGATCGGTAGCCATCGCTTTGCGAAACCGCTGGCGCAGACAGCAGGTTCCGGAGGATCTTCGCGATGAGATTGCACCCAAAAATATAATACTCATCGGTCCTACCGGCGTCGGAAAAACCGAGATTGCGAGAAGACTCTCGAATCTAACCGATTCTCCATTTAATAAAGTTGAAGCCTCCAAATTTACCGAAGTCGGATATGTGGGTCGAGATGTGGAATCCATGGTAAGAGACCTTCTGGAACTGACTGTCAATATGCTCAGGTCAAGAGAACAGGATGCTGTGAGGGAAAAAGGGCATCATATCGCCGAAGAGAGAATGCTTGATCTCCTCCTTCCGGAAAGCAGATTCAAGCCGTCTTTAAAAAAGGAAGATGTCGACGATACAAAGATAGAACCCGCAATGAACAACAGCGTCGTAACTTCTTCTACAAGAGAGAAACTGCGAAAAATGCTTCGTGACGGCAAACTGGATGACCGGTATGTAGACCTTGACGTCACCGATCGCTCCATGCCCATTGTGGAAGTTTTTTCCAACGTGGGCATGGAAGAGATGGGTATTAATTTTAGGGACATGATCGGGAATCTGTTGCCCAAAAATACAAAACGAAGGAAAGTAAAGGTACCAGAGGCCATGGAGATTCTTTCCGCAGAAGAGGCTCAGAATCTGGTAGACATGGATAAGGTGGTAAAAGAGGCTATTGATAAAGTCGAACAATCAGGAATTATCTTTCTGGATGAAATCGACAAAATAGTCGGGACAAACGGATCACAGAGCGGCCCCGATGTATCCAGAGAAGGTGTTCAAAGAGATCTTCTTCCGATTGTTGAAGGGAGCACGGTCACGACAAAATATGGACCGGTCAAGACGGACAATATCCTTTTTATCGCTTCAGGTGCTTTTCATACCGTTAAGCCTTCGGATATGATTCCTGAATTGCAGGGTCGCTTCCCCATAAGGGTTGAACTGGATTCTCTCGGCCGGAAAGAATTTGTTAAAATATTAACCGAACCGAAAAATGCCCTTCTCCTGCAATATTTGGCGCTTTTAAAGACCGAAGACGTCGATGTCGTTTTCGAAAATGAAGCAGTTGAAGAAATCGCCAGGATTGCCGAGGAGGTCAACGATATGACCGACAATATTGGGGCAAGAAGACTCTATACGATAATGGAATACTTGCTGGAAGACATCCTTTTCGAGGCGCCGGATATGAAGGAAAAGCGGGTGGTTATTGACAAGGCCTATGTTGAAGAGAAATTAAAAGACATAAAGGATGACGAGGATCTTAGCCGCTACATCTTATAACCTAAATTTTGCATGAAAATTAATAAGAATTATTAAGTTATTAAATTGAGTCGGATGATGGTCTTTTTTCTCATCAATTTTCATGCAAATTCAGGTGGAATAAACAAAGAGCCGAAACCTCGATTGAGGTGAAAAAAATGAACCCGACCCCCAATGTCGCCGACATATTGATTGAGGCGTTGCCTTATATCCGCCGCTTTTACGGCATGACCATCGTAATAAAGTACGGGGGGCATGCCATGGTGGATGATCGACTAAAAGCGGATTTTGCACGCGATATTACTTTAATGAAATTTACGGGAATGAATCCGGTGGTGGTTCACGGCGGCGGTCCGCAGATTAACCGGGTTCTCGACCAGATGGGCATACAGCATAAATTTATCAAAGGCATGCGTTTGACGGATGAAGCGACCATGGATGTCGTTGAGATGGTGTTAGGCGGGAAGGTCAACAAAGATATTGTGGCGCAGATCAACCAACAGGGCGGCAAGGCCGTGGGGTTAAGCGGAAAAGACGGGGAACTCATTCGTGCCAAAAAGCTCCATATCGTTTACCATGAAGATGAAAATAAACCACCGGAGATCATCGATCCCGGATTGGTGGGACAGGTTGAAAAGATCAATCCGAACATCATCAATACGTTGAGCCGGCAAGGCTTTATTCCGATTATTGCCCCTGTGGGGGCAGGAGATTCGGGAGAAACATTCAATATTAACGCAGACTTGGTAGCCGGCAGCATAGCCGCGGCGCTATCGGCAAAGCGCCTTATATTTTTAACGGATGTCGATGGCGTCCTCAATCTTTCCGGGGATTTGATATCTTCAATAGATATGGAAGAAATCGAACGAATGATGAAGCAAAAGACCATTTCAGGGGGAATGATCCCCAAGATCGAGTGTGCTTTGGAAGCCCTGAAAAACGGTGTTGAAAAAGTCCATATTATCAATGGGAATAAACGCCATGCCCTGTTGCTGGAGCTTTTCACGGACAAGGGAATCGGTACGGAAGTCACCATATAGAATTGAAGATTGAAAAATGAAGATTGCTAAAGCGGAGCGGACTTGCCTGCCTAAAATCTTCAATCTTCATTTTTCAATCTTCAATTGCATAGGGAACCTCAAATGAGCCAACATTTAATGAACACTGCGGATAGAGTGATCGCAAAAACATACAAAAGATTTCCCATTGTCATCACAAAAGGTCAGGGGTGCAACCTTTGGGATGCCGAAGGTAAAAAATATACGGATTTTGTATCCGGTATCGCCGTTTGCAATCTGGGTCACGCCCACCCGAAGGTGGCGGAGGCATTATCGAAACAGGCGAGTATCCTCTTACATGTATCGAATCTTTACTATACGGCGCCTCAAACGGAACTGGCCGTTAGGTTGACGGAAAACAGCTTTGCAGACCGTGTTTTTTTCTGCAACAGCGGTGCTGAAGCCAATGAGGCGGCCATCAAGCTGGCCCGGAAGTATTTCAAGGATAAAGGTCAAAGCGAGCGTTACAGAATCATTTCCATGGAACAGTCTTTTCACGGCCGGACGATGGCCACGCTTTCCGCCACCGGTCAGGAAAAAATCAGAAAAGGATTTGAACCCATACTTGAGGGGTTTGACTACATTCCGTTTAACAACATTGATGCACTGCGTAAAACAATCAGCTCATCTACGTGTGCTGTTTTACTTGAACCGATCCAGGGAGAAGGTGGGGTTTGCTGTCCGGATCCGGATTATCTTAAATCGGTGAGGCGTCTATGCGACGAAACGGACGTCCTTTTAATTTTCGATGAAATTCAGACCGGGATGGGGCGAACAGGAAAGCTTTTTGCATATGAGCATTTTAACGTTGAACCGGATGTTATGACCCTTGCCAAGGCCCTCGCCAATGGGTTGCCTATAGGAGCCATGCTGACCACAGAAAAGGTCGCCGAAGCGTTCGGTCTCGGAGCCCATGCCTCGACCTTCGGAGGCACCCCTATTGTCACGGCGGCGTCCATCCAGGTTGTCAAGGCGCTTTTGGAAGAGAACCTCATCTCTCATTGTGCGAAAATGGGGAAATATTTCAAAGAACGGCTGTCGTGGCTCAAAAGCAGACATGATTCCATAGTGGATATTCGCGGAATGGGGCTGCTTTTGGGGATGAAGCTCAAAGTTGAAGGAGATGCCATCGTTAAATCATGTATGGAAAAGGGATTTTTGATAAACTGCATCCAGGGCAATATTCTCCGGTTTATTCCGCCGCTGATC
>JARRRC010000279.1:0-3990 GCA_037381105.1 Desulfobacterales bacterium | reverse complement strand
CAGACCATGGACATTTTGATCGGATCGCTTGTGGCGGGTATTCTCATCGGTATGATCCTTGCGCTGGTGGCGCTGGGCCTGACCATTATCTTCGGGGTTATGGATATCGTCAATTTTGCCCATGGTGAATTTTTAATGATCGGGATGTATACGGGCCTGCTGACCGCACAGGCAACGGGGATGGATCCGCTGTTTACCCTGCCGGTTGCAGCGATGGTCGGTTTTTTACTGGGAGCGATCTGCTACTATGCGTTTATCAAGTTTCTTGTCAGAGGCCCGATGGTGGCACAACTGCTCGGCACATTCGGCCTGATGCTTTTTTTGAGAAATCTGGCTCTTTTAATCTTCGGATCCGAAGATCGAGCGTTGCATCACGGCATTCTTGTCGGAAAAAGCTTTAACTTGGGGATGGGCGTTATTGTTCCGGCCACAAAGCTGGCCGCGGCAACACTGTCCGTTGTGGCATTTTTGGCCATCTGGCTCTTGATCAACCGGACAAAAATAGGAAAAGCCCTGACCGCCACGGCGCTGAATGCCCAGGGCGCCCGATACATGGGTATTCCAACAGATCGAATGAACGCCCTTGCATGGGGCGTCGGGGGCGCATCGGTGACCATTGCCGGCGCACTTTTGGTCAATTTTTGGTCCGTCAACCCGTTTGTAGGCCTTTTGTTTACCATGATCGCATTTGCCATCGTGGCGTTAGGTGGATTCGGCAGTGTCCCCGGTGCCTTTTTCGCCGGCCTTGTGGTCGGTATGATTATGGAACTTCCCGGGATATGGGATTTTTTGACCTACACATTGAACTGGGACTGGATGGCCAATGTCCCCATGACATCCTTTAAGTATACCGGTGTGTATCTGGCCTATTTTATCATCATGGTGCTGCGTCCAAGAGGACTGTTCGGATGGAAACACTAAAAAGTGCGTTTGACTTTTCAGATTTTCCGCGTTTGGACATCTCCGTTGCAGGAACCGTTGCAATATTCCTGCTGTTGTTTCCGATTCTTCCCCATTCGGCATTTGCCATGGCCACCATGATCCAGTTTTTGATGTTTTCCATTTACGGCATGGGATGGAACACCATCGGCGGATATGGCGGGCAGGTTGATTTGGGAAAGGCGCAGTACGTGGGGATCGGCGCCTATACCACGGCTGTTTTGCTCATTCGATGGGACATTCCCTTCTGGTTTTCCATGCCTCTGGGGGTATGTTTTGCCGTGGCCTGGTCATTTATTATCGGTTATCCGCTGTTTCGATTAAAGGGACATTATTTCGCCATTGCGACCATTGCCACGTCACTGGTGCTTATGGACTTGTTTTCGGTCTGGGAATTTGTCGGGGCGGCGCGGGGTCTTGAAATTTCACCCATTAAATACCCTTCCCCGGATTTCTGGCGCCTGATTTTCAAGAAAGACATCTATTATTATTATGTGATCCTGAGTTTTTTCTTTCTGGGGATTTTATATGTCAACGGGTTTAGAAAATCACGTTTGGGATATCAACTCCGATCGATTCGGGACAACGAGGACATGGCCCGTTCCCTGGGTATCAATGTTCACTGGGCCAAAATCAAGACTTATGCCATTGCCACGGCATTCGTGAGTATTGTGGGGTCCTTTCATGCGTGTTATATCAAAAATATCGAGCCCGAAGACACCATGAGCCTGGATATCTCCATTCTCATTGCGCTCATGGCCATGCTCGGCGGGGCAGGGTCCTTGTGGGGACCCATCATCGGCGCGGCGGTTCTGATACCGCTCAAGAGCTATCTCAAAGAATGGCTGGGGGCAGCGGCCGGTCTGGCGGGCATCGATCTGGTCATCTATGCGGTGATCATCATGTTGATTTCTGCTTTGGAGCCCCGAGGAATTTGGGGAATTGTGGAAAAGGTTCGACGGAGAAAACGACGATAATGGCCCTGTTGGAAGTTTTGAACCTGACGAAAAATTTCGGAGGCCTGAGCGCCAACCAGGATATCTCTTTTTCCGTTCAAAAGGAAGAACTCGTTGGGCTCATCGGACCGAACGGCGCGGGCAAGACCACGCTCTTCAATTGTATCTCAGGGTTTCACCCGGTAAGCTCCGGCAAGATTATCTTTAACGGAGAAGACATCACTTCGCTGAATGCCCATGAAATAGCCCGGCGGGGTTTGGCGAGAACATTTCAGATCTATGCGGCTTCCGGAGATCTGACGGTAAAAGAGAATGTAATGGTGGGGTGTTTTATGCGCACCCGCTCGAGAGGCAAAGCCGAAGCCAGAGCCGAAGAGATATTGAAAGATTTTAATCTAGCCGATCTTGGCGATGCCGCTGTGAGTGAACTTCCGGTGGCGGCACAGAAGCGGGTGACCATGGCTGCTGCCCTCGGCTCGGGCCCCAAATTACTGCTTCTCGATGAAGTGGCAGCCGGTCTTACTTCCAATGAAATCGAAGAGATCATGAAAAATATTCGGCATATTCACATTGATATGGGCATTACCGTCATGCTGATTGAGCATGTAATGGAACTGGTGATGAAGGTGAGCGATCGGGTGATGGTTTTAGATTACGGGCGAAAGATCGCCGACGGAGCGCCGCGTATGGTTGCCAAAGACCCCGAAGTCATCAAGGCATATCTGGGCGAACGTTTTGTTCAAGAACATAAAGAGATACTGATTTAATCATGACCGAACCTATTTTAGACATCCGGAACATCAGGGTGCGTTATGCCGGGCTTCCGGTGATTCACGGACTTTCCATGACGGTCAATCCGGGCGAAACGGTTTGCGTGGTAGGGTCCAACGGCGCCGGAAAATCAACGCTGCTCAGGGCGATCATGGCGACCCAGCGGATATTTGATGGGCATATTCTCTTCAAAGGAAAAGAGATTCATCGGTTGCAAACCGAGGATATCGTGAAACTCGGAATCATCTATGTTCCCGAAGAAAAAATGTTGTTCGGTCCGCTCTCCGTAGAAGAAAATCTTATTCTCGGGGCGTATGTTATCGAAGAACAAAATCAGATTCGAAGAAACCTTGAATTTGTTTATACTCTTTTTCCACGTCTTAAAGAGCGGAAAAATCAGGCGGCGTCGACCCTGTCCGGCGGAGAACAGCAAATGGTTGCCATTGGCCGGGGGCTGATGTCAAATCCCGAAATACTGATGCTCGATGAGCCCTCCCTGGGGCTGGCGCCGATACTGGTGGATGAGGTGCTGGATACGGTGGCTCGTCTTAAAAAACAAGGGATGACCATTTTATTGGTCGAACAGAATGTCCGTGAAGCGCTCGGTCTTGCCGACCGGGGGTATGTGATGCAGACCGGAAAAATGGTCGCCGAAGGTTCGGGAAAGGAACTTTTAGACAGTGACCTGTTCCGCTCGGCATTCTTGGGAATTTGAAATTCTTGCGACAGGCATATTTGAGTTCTCGATTTGTTTTTCCTAAACATCGCTGCATGGATAATCCTTTAAAAGAACACGGGATCACGCCAGAGGCGGATAAACCTCGCGGCAGGTGTTCGTCTCGGGTATAATTAAATTTTTTCTGAAAGAACTCGTAGATAAGGGCTCGTAATGAAAAAGCCGGTCTTATCTTTTGATAAAGATAGTCGGTTTAAGGCAGTATGTTCGTCAAACCTATGAATCGAGGAGGGCTTTATCACAACGATTCCTAATCTACTCAAACAGCTTCCAGCAAAAATTTAATTATACCCGAGACTCCTTTAACGTTAATTTGTTTCAAAAACCTAATCATTTATAAAAAAGGATCATCCATTCCGCTTACCAATGACCAAAGTTCGAAACTAAATGCTTAAATAACCCATAACCCATAACCTATGACCATCCGGAGGCATCAATGATTATCGGTGTGGATACCGGCGGAACGTTTACCGATTTTGTTTACAAAGACGGCGATCGATGGGCGGTTTATAAGGTACTTTCAACACCGTCGAATCCGGCGCAGGCTGTTCTTGAAGGTTTGAAGGATCTTGCCGGCGGAAAAGAAAA
>JARRRC010000278.1:0-4003 GCA_037381105.1 Desulfobacterales bacterium | reverse complement strand
CTGGCGGTAGTCTTCTTTGGCCTGTTTCAGTTCCTGTTTGGCCTCTACGACCGCTTCGGTGGCTTTTTCGACTTCCACGATCTGGTTTTGGATTTCAATCCGTATCGCCCATCGGTTCGGGTTGTGGATGGGTGGCTGCCGGAGAATAAAACCACCGAGGATTTAGGCCACTGGCTGGAAAAATACCGGGGCCGAATGGCGGGCATCTTCTGTGATCCGGCTGGCGATGCGGCAAATGAAATGACCCATTACACGGCGGTGGAGCAGTTAGCTAATACGTTTCCGGGTGTAAAAATCGCCTACCCTACCTCGATGAAACAGAGGTCAATTCAAAACGGCACGGAGCTTTTACGGCGGTTGATCAGGAACGCCAAAGGTGAGGTCGCTTTGCAGTTTAGCCGGTCGCTGGTGAATAAGCGGGAAGGCGAGTATACGAGCGTTTTCGGTGCTTTTAGACATCTCAAATACCCGGAGATTGGACAAAAGAGAGTGGATGATAAATATTTCAAAGACGGGACGAATGACCACCCGGTGGATGCGTTCCGGTATGGGATGGTCATGCAATTTTTGAGCGCGGCGTAAAATTTGACAGCTTCAGGAGTTTTCTTTATCTTGCGAAAAATTGAAAAGGGGTGCATGAGTTGATAGAGGTTTCTCAAATCACGCAGTATACAATCGACATTTCGCGGCAGTTGGGGTATGATCAATACGTGAAGATCTACAAAGGCAAGCATTATGAAGTCTTTGAGGGCCAGCTATATGATCGAGTAAGGCAAGCAAGCACAGAAAACAAGGCCAGAATGATATATATTGCCCTCAATCTTGCAAAATTGATCACCCATAAATTTGCTGATTTGATGTTTTTAGACCCGTTGCGGGTGGATTCAGGCAGCGAGAACTACGAAGTTTTTAAAGCCTTCTTCAGTGATTCGCAACTGGATTTGAATAACTGGAAGCTGGCAGTATACACGACGGTTCGGGGAGACGGGCTCTATCGGTTTGCAGTGAATAATAACAGGCCGATTCTGAAGTATACACCAGCGAATTTTTGGTTTCCGGAGTTTGAAGGCGGAGAGGTAGCGCGGCACATTTTCGAGTGGGCGGTGAAGCTGGACGGCAAACCGTATGTTCGGCGCGATGTGTATCAAAACGGGTCGGTGCTGTCGGAGCTTTACGCATCGCGGATTGATCTCACGGAAATGATCACGGATGACAATTACGCTGATATTTTAGGCAAACAGGTTGATATAAAGCAGTATTACCCGAATATCGAGCCGGAAATCAAAACGGGTGTGCCGGATTCTGCGTTGGTGTATCATTTCAAGTCAGACAATTCCGAGGATGATTTTGGGCAAAGTGAGTATTTTGATTTAATGCCGTTGTTTGACGAGCTTAATAATCGGCTGACGCAATTGTCAAAGATTCTGGATGTTCACGCGGAGCCTGAAAAGTTTTATCCTGATCAGTATTTTCAATTAAACCAGCGTTATTATGAGCTTTATAAACAGATGAAATATGAGTTTAAAAAGTCTGATGATGGTATTTATTCGATGCCTCAGGGGGTAACGGAAAAGCCGTTCGCTTTAACCTGGGATGCGAAACTTGAAGCGGTGTTCAAAGAGATTGAAATGACCATGGAAAATATTCTTACGGTGGCGGAGATAGCGCCGTATTTAATCTGGATGAAAAACACTGCCGAGACTGAGGATTCGATCAGAATGCAGTTAATCACCACGGAGGCAAAGGTGAGACGGCAAAGAATGCTGTTTGCGCCTGCTTTTAAGCAAGCCTTGATCGATTTGCAGAAGTTGATATACGCCAATGATTCCATTCGCTCCTATTACGGCGACAAGCTGGAATCGGGTGAGATCGTTGAGCCGTCTTTAGTGTGGGGCGAGCCGATCCCGGTGAGTGAGTCGGAGCGGCTGGATATAGTCGAACGCAAGGACAAGATGGGTGCGATTTCAGAGCGGCGCAAAATTGCAGAGGCGAATCCGGAGCTTACGAACGAGGAAGTGGATGACGAATTGAGGGAAATACAGCAGGGTTATAATTTGGGCTGATGTGGGAAAATTTGACAGCATTAAATTCAATTTGTAATTTGTGCCGGGTTTTAAAAAAGATTCATAAAAATTAGGGGTGCGTGAATGCCGATTCCTATCGAGCAGAAGAAAGAATTACTCACAAAATTGCAGGAACAGACCGGCAAGAGCGAAGCGGTTTGCAAAGCGGCGCTTGAGTCTGCCGAGTGGGATTTTGACAAGGCGGCTGCTGCTTTGAAACAGGCTGACGGTGAGGCTCAAAAGAAAGAGCGCGATGACCTGCAGAAAGTTGTGGATTCCATCCAGAAAAAGATCCAACAGCTTGAAGGATTGGGAAAGAAAACCGAATACATCGAGAAGCTGAAAAGCATCTTTTCTGACGGTGAGGGCGGTTTGAGCGAGCTTCAGAGAATCGAACAGCTTGAGCGTGAGATCGAGAGCCTGAGAAGCAAATCCCGGGAAATTGACAGTTTTTTTAATGCGCGTTTTGAGGAAGCGATTGCCGATTTATCCGATGAAGTCAAGGCACTCATTCCGGCTGGAACGGCTAAAGAAAAATATGAGTGGGTTGAGCGGTATAAATCGCTCCACAAGAGCAAGAAAGAGGATGAAGGCAGGGGTGGAAACATCAATTTTGGAACGGATGAGCCTGTTCCTGGGAACATCAAAAATCTGAAGTATGAGGACTTGCTGGATGACACTAAAAAGCTGATTGAGGTCAAGAAATCCCATCCGGCATTTTTCGCAAAATTAAGGGATGAGTATTACGGTAAGTTTTAAAAAATATAAATAGTGGATTATTAGAAAAGGGGTGCATGTAATGCCAACAGGATTAAATGATGTAATTGTGCCTGAAGTATTGGGGGAAATGGTCGCGGCTGAAATTCCCCAGCGGGCCAAAATTCTGAGAAGTGGCATCGCCAGCTTTGATTATGGAAACGTGGATATCAAAGAGGGCGGCAACTTCTTCAGCGTTCCTTATTGGGATGAATTGACCGGTGAGGATGAAGTAATTGACGGTGTGAACCAAATCAGTGTGGGCAAGATTACCACGTCTAAAGATTTGGGTGTTGTGCTTCACCGTGGAAAAGCATGGGGCGTTGACGATCTGGCAAAATTTGTTGGCAAGGGCGACCCTAACAAGGAGATCGGGCGGCAGGTCGGAATCTATTGGGCCAAACGATTCGATAGCCTGTTCATACAGAATTTGGTTGCCATTGTCAACCGTTCGGCGGGCGCTTTGAAGGACAGCCACGTGCTTGATGTTGCCGTGACCACCGGCACCAAAGTTGAGCTTACGGTTAACAGTGTGGTCGATGCGCTGCTGAAGCTGGGCGACAGCCTCGAATCCCTCACTGGAATTGCGATGCACAGCGTCACTTTCGGGACCCTGTATAAGGCCAAGCTGATTGATTACGTGCAAACCAGCAATGCCGATGTGGATTTGGGCCATGTGAGAATTCCCACCTTCCTGGGGCGCGAGGTCATTATTGACGACACTTTGCCGGTTGACAATTCGGTGGCCGATTATCCGATTTATACTACTTTCCTGTTTGGAAGGGGTGCGGGGTATGTCGGATACCAACGGGCATTGATGACCGAAAAGGATCGGGATATTCTGGCGTTTAATGACATTCTTTCCACTTCTGTCCATTTTGGGGTGCATCTGAAGTTGGTCAAGTGGAATACCACCACGGTAAACCCGGCCAATACGGATTTGCAGAACCCGGCCAACTGGCTGAAAGTGGCAAAGGATGACAAGATGATTAAATTTGTGGCGGTTCACCACAATTAATTTGTGTCGGGTTAATAGTTGGGGGCATGGTTGTAACCGGGGGAACTTGGGGGACGCCATGCCCCATTTTTTTAACGATTATTTAAGGGGGTGTAGAGATGGGAGTTGCAACGTTCATTCGGTATCATGAAGAAAGGAAAAAGCGCGAGGCGGAGCAGAAAGCAAA
>JARRRC010000277.1:0-4010 GCA_037381105.1 Desulfobacterales bacterium | reverse complement strand
TGATCACAAAGTGAAATGCATCGGTAACAAAAACATCGCCTGAGGGGCCGACGGTCACATTGGATGGTTTGTAAAATTCGTCTTTCCCGCCTACGGTTTTGATCATCCGGCCGGTATCCTTGTCTAGGATAAGCAACTGATTTTTATCCATGTCGACCACGTATATCCGTTTCCCATAAACAGCGACGTCAACCGGCTTTTCAAATATTTCCCGGCTGCCGTAGGTTCTCAGGAAATGGTCGTTTTCATCAAATGCCACCACCTGCTTCCGCTGCATATCCGCAACATACTTAATATTCTCTTCTGAAACCCAGATGCCGGCAGGATCGTCGAGGCTTCCGATACCGTAATCATTTAGAAAGGACATTTTCTTAGCGGCCGGGTCAAGAATAACAATTGTTTTATACGACCTGTCCATGATGTATATTTTCCCTTTGCCGGCGGCAACATCATAGGGTTTTCTCAATAATTGATCATGGGGTTTGCCGAAAAGAAATTCCTGGAATGCACTCTGTTTTTTTCCCAGATCACTCTCTCCGGATATCGAAAGCAAAAACTGAAGCCGGGGCCTTTGCGGTAGGGCCGGATAAAATACGGCTGCCGGAGGTGCGCCCGGCTTCTCGGGTGTGGAAGCGCATCCCATGCAGATGATCAGTATGGATAAAATTAAGACCTTCTTATTCATTTCACAAAGACAATCCTTGAAGTGATTCCAATCGTAACCGCATGTATCAACGGATGCGGTCAGCCCTATTTATTGTGACACGTCAAACAAAGCGCCGATCCGGCAGTATCTTTTACCAACAGTTTCGTTCCCGGCACCCCTTTGGTATTGTGAACGTCATGGCAGGAAGAACATTCCATCCGGTTTAAGAAAAGCATATCCGCTTTAATGCTTCCGGTGCTTCCGGCCAGACCTGAAAGTTTGGTTGAAGGATCATAGAGGTCTCCATCTTTGATAGTCAGTGCGGTATCGTATGTAAAGGAGATCGGGTGGCTGGTGGTTGGAACAGTGCCGAACAGATAGGCACTTTCACCGGCATTGCCGCTATAGACAGCACGGGCAATGATGCCGTCATGGCAAGAAAGACATATTTTAGACATCCCGTCCGGCCGGCTCCTCACCTCAGCAGCCAACGCACCCAAGGTCGGATAATGGGTTGTGGCGTACATGACAAAGGTTTGTGTGGACAACTCGAGATCCCACAACGGGGAAGGCAATGTCTCCGTCTTGTGCGGCGCATGGCAGGGAAGGCAGATCTCTCCGCTGCGGATCCATGGATACTTTCGAAAATCATGGGGGGACCCGATGATGGTTCCCGCCCACGTGACATACGAAAAAATAAGAAACAGAATCACCGTCGATGCCGGCAATATTTTCTTCATAATCCCATCGATTAACATCGCTAATCCCTTGCAACGAATTTTTAGACAAGCCATCTAAAAAATACATCTAACGTCCAATTACGGCGTTAGGAGCCTCTTCAAAATGCTCAAATACTTTTTTATTGTATGCTCCGCTTTTTCATCGGCTCGCGCCTTGTCCTTGAACGTAATCTGAAATTTTGAGTTGGCTTGTAGTTGTTGGTCATCATGCCGGCCTATGGCCGAACACCTTTGAGCATGGCTCGCTTTGCGAGCGAATGAAAATACAAGTACCGCCAGATCGCCGTTCTTCCATGACAGTCAATGCAGACGGTGTTATCGCTCGATGTCCGCAGAAAACTGGTATCCGCATTTCCCTCGACGTTCCTGCCGAGACCCGGTTCTTTAATGCGGTGATCCCACTGGTAGAAAGAATGACAGGAAGAGCACGACAGATCACCGACATTGACCTCTTTCCAATCTTCGTTAAATATCTTGATGTATCCTTTGATCTTATTATTGAATGTGAAGATATTATCAATCAATTTCCCTTTTGGATGGGTCGCAACAGGGACAATTTTGTTTTCCGCCACCGCACCCTTTGAGTGACAGCATGTGCATAAGCTGTTCATCTGAGGCTGGTTTTTTTCAACCGGACCATAAGTCTGAGCCCATAATAAACGCTGTTGTCCGCTGTTGTGGACGGCATGACAAACTCCGCATTGGCCCGCCTGGGCTACGGATTCGCCAAGCTGGTTTTTGGCCCAGGGTGCTGTAATGAAAAGATCGTGATCGGTTCCGACCAGCAAAGCGGTATGTTTATGGCAAACGACGCAGAGATCCGGGGTGAGCGAAGCTTTCTTTCGTAAAAAGCTGTTTCTTGCATCTCCCTCCATGTTTTTGATTGCCATACCCGTCGTATCTGCAAAAAGGTAGTCAGGGGGGATTCCCTTATGTCCAGCCGACCAGATATGGGGGTCATGACAGGTTTGGCACATGATGCGATTGCCGCCTTGTGTACCGCCCTTGGTGTTATAAAGGGGCAGTATTTTGATAACCCGAGCTGTCGGCGGAATATCTTTTCCTTTCAGGACCACATCGACCGGATGGTCGTTATTTCCGACCTGCTTTTGCTTTGCCGCACCGTTTTGCGAGTGGCACCCCGTGCAGTATCGTGGTATCGAACTATTTCCCTTAAATACCGCTCTGGCCCACAATCGCTTGTTTACTGCATGATGCGGTATGTGACACGCGCCGCATGCCCCGGAAACCGCGGCGGTCTCGCCGCGAATATTTTTTGCTTCCGGAGCAGTCAGAACGAGATTATGATCAAATAATAAAATTTGACGTTTATCCCTGTGACATTCAACACAAAGCGCCGAGGAAGGGCTGGCGGATATCCTAAGAAAACTGTTCGAGGCATTTCCCGCGATGTTTTTTCCACCCCGGTTTTCCGGGTTGTCGGGGTCCCATTGATGAATGGCATGACAGGTAAAGCATTGTATCGAGCCGGTGCTCTGTCGTATGCCGTGCTTGGAGAAAGCAGGCAGTCTGGCAGTGATGCGTTCCGGCGCTGCCTGGCGCTGACCTTTGGGAACAGGGCTAACATCGATCGGATGAGAATACCTGCCGATCCCCTTTCCCATACTGTCCGGTACATTGCGGTGACAGGACAGACAGATCTGGGAAGCGGGATTGCCCGGCACCATTTTTCTGGCCCAAAGCTTGTAACCGGCGGAATTGTGCGAAACGTGGCACGCGCCGCATGGCCCTGATTCGGACACCGATTGGCCGAGCAGATTGATCTCCTTGGGCATCGTCTTACGCGCATCGTGCAGGGTGCCGGCGATGGTCCGTTCTTTATGGCAAACCATGCACAGCGCCGATTGCCTGTTGTCCATCACCGTTATATGGCGCCCTTTGGCACCGTGGACTTCATGGCATGTCTCACAGATTACCATGTTTTTCTTATCCGCCTTTACACTGCCATGGGCAAACAGTGTCTCCGGAATCTTTAGCTTGTCCGTGTGCACCGGATGACCGTGGGTTCGTTTGAAATCGGCTTCATTCACATGACATGCCTCACAAAGACTGGAATTGACATTCGGCAGCTTAAGAAAAGAAAGGGGGCCGGGTATGGTTTCTTCCGGGGATGACCCGGGTGAGGCCGTCCGCCCGCTGTGGGGTGAATGGCATGTCCCGCAGTATATTTGGTTTTTGTTGCTCAGCGTGAGGGCAGCGGGAATTTTAATGTCCTTCGACGGTTTCTTAAAGACCGGGTGGTTGTTGTAATCCCATACGGTATAACGCGCGTCTGCCACATAACCGTCATGGCAGCTGTAACACATTTCTTCGGAGCTGACGATTCCCTGGGTATTTTTCATCAGCACATTTCCCGGCTGCCATTTGATCAGCGTCTCTTTGTTCGTTTTGAACACATCCAACCACATGACATGGCACAAGGCGCACTCTTTTTTCGATGATCTTTCAAGTGCGGCAAATCCCGGGGCCGGGCTGAATATCGCAGAGAAAAAGAACGCCGCAAGAGCCGCAAACAAAATCGATTCGGCCTTATATTTACCGGCCCGAAAACGTTTCATTGGGCCACCTTCACGATGCGTATCCGGTTGGCGCGCATTTCAACC
>JARRRC010000276.1:0-4016 GCA_037381105.1 Desulfobacterales bacterium | reverse complement strand
CATCAATGCCGAGATCTCCCGCAAACCCGTAAAGTTTGCCGCCTGTATCGGACTTTATCCTGGACACGGCATTGTCCACGGATGCCTGCGATCGGCCATTGACAATGACGCGAGCGCCTTCCCGCGCCAGTGACGACGCAATTGCATATCCAATTCCGGCCGTACTGCCGGTAACCAGGGAAAGTTTCTTATCTAAGCTGAGATTCATGATGGTTCCTCTTTTTAATCTGTCATCAGCGGGATAAACAAATATAACATCCGAACGGCAATGATTTTCATAAGAAATCCTCCGATACCTGCAATATATCATCCTAATTGATCATAAACAAAATAATAATATTTTATGTATTTATTCTAATAGCGCGTCAGTTATTTTTGGCCCATGGCAGCGTTCGGTTCGCAAATCCTGCCTCACCCTTGATGAGATGAAATATGTAAGACCCCAGGCAAAACTTGCCAAATATCAAGGCACTGAGTGCTATCACCAGCAGGCTCTCGAATATCCATGTGAGGACCTGCCATTTCAAGAGGAGA
Source organism: Desulfobacterales bacterium (assembly GCA_037381105.1). Classification (GTDB taxonomy): domain Bacteria; phylum Desulfobacterota; class Desulfobacteria; order Desulfobacterales; family UBA11574; genus UBA11574. Next base: position 3,482 of record JARRRC010000276.1, on the reverse strand, counting down.
AAAATCCCGATGCATAGCATGAATGTGGCTGCCATACCTTGGGCAAAACGCCTCGGTCCCGGGGCTGGTGTGAGACCTTGAATCCCTTTCGGGCCTGCAATGAAACGGTTATAAACCGCGTCGAATGGATTCAAGGAAGGAATGAAGACATTCCACCAAAGAATGGCCGAAAGGGTCAAAAAGAGCAGCCAGGATTGAAAAATCAGTCCTGCGAGTACGAAAGCGCCGAGTAATCTTGGCTGGAACATTAAAGCGGTGTATTGTACTTCGCATGAAGAGCTGCTTGAATTTCTAAACCCCTGTTGTTCGACGAAATTAAGCTTCGCTGAATCTGACATGTGTACCTCCTGTTTATGGACACCAATTCGGGTAGAGCATTATCCCTTTATGATAGAAAATTATTCTTAAAATGAACGATTCCTTGTTTTACTTGAATATAATAATCATAATCATAGGAAAGTCGAGGGTGCTTCATTTCGGAAAATAAGTTGTGTTTAGATGAGACAGATATGAAAAGATTATGCCTGGTCGTCCAATATATCTTTAAGATGATGCTGCAGGTGACGAATGTAGTCCTTTATCACGAAATCCAAAGGGACCGGACCTTTTTTCCCGATGTTGCATGGAGAGGAATCGGCATCCTTTGGAATGCACTCGATGATATGACACACATGGCTGTTATATGCGGACCAGAGTTCGACTAAGGAAAGCCAGGGCCTTTCATTGTGTCGCTGAATTCTGACCCATTCATTTTGATCATATGTCGGGAACCCGGCTGCAACTTTGTTTACGGCTCTCACAAATCGTTGGTGATTGTTTGCGGCCGAGTCGATGAGATGCCCGAGAATCTCCTTTTTCGACCATTCGTTCGGACCGGGTTTAAATCCGACGGCATCATGGTTCATCCGAGTCAATTGAGGTTCGACCTTTGCTATAATGGTTCGAAGTTGACGGGCGATATCTTTCATGTCGGGTTTCCTTCGAGGATAGTCCCCGGCTCAGAAGCCGGGCGGTTTTTTTAAAAGAAGGAAAATTGTTCGAAAGCGGATTTATCGGTACCTGATAAACGCCAGATTTCCCTTAATGTTTTGTGTGACTTGCATGTTTATGTCATTGAATGCGGATAGGAGCTCATCGGGACTTCGCGAAACGAGCGCACCCAACCCGGCCAGCATTTTCAAATAGCGGTTGCTCCGGCGACTGCTCTGTACCAGTGTAGTGATCGCCGAATTTCCGTTGTATGCTAATACCCGCTTGATTTCTTTCAACGCCGTTTTCGCGTCATCCGGACCTAAACAATGCAGGAGATTGAGTGATATAATCGTATTGAAAATATTCGATTTGAAAGGCAATTGAAGTGCATCTGCTTGTAAAAAGAACATGTTTTCCAATATTTTCCCCTTAAGCTTCCCAAGTCGAGATTTGCCTTTTCTAAGCAGCTTTAGTGACTGGTCGAGAAATACTAAGGGTCGATTCGAAAAATTTGCATAAATTTTTGCCGTAAATGCCAAGGAACCGCATGCGAGATCCAGAACCCAACCTTCGCCGAACGAAGTAAGGGTATCTTCACAAAAAGCGGCATAATCTTTTATGGAGTACCCCCACATGAGCTGATTATAAAACCGATTGCAGGCGACCATGTCGTAAATCGTAGACGCACCCATTCGGTCATAAGCGGCCGGTGAATCTCCAATCGGAAAGACGGAATAAATATCCGGTTCGATGAGATTCAGGGTGACATCTTCGGAAATGATTTCAGAAAGTATGTGTGGGACAGTCATTTTATTAATAATATTGAATATTTCCTAAATTTGTCGTCAAGCGCTTGTATAGCTCAAGACTTGGTATTACTGAACGGCCGTTTTATGACTCAGTATACTGGTAGGAATCTAAAAATCATTTCCCATGCGAGATTAGGGAATCACAGTTTCGCAAAGAAGCTGACTCAATCTTTCGCTTAAAAACATAATTGATTCGATGTCAAGGTGTTCGACAATAGTTTCATCAAATAATAGTTTTGCTTGAGCTTCAAACCCCTCATCTTTATCTTCGTCCCAGAACATGAGCATTACAGGAACCCGAGGGAGAACTCTAAATAAAAGAGCCAACTCAGCGGAATTGGTTTCAGAGGTCACATTTATTCCACCAAGAAGCCCGGCTATAGAAAACAGTTCGTCTGGATTACTTTTAAATCTTTTTGTCAGAGGTGTTTCAACATGCTCTATCATAGATTTTATTTTTGAAATAGTATTGGGAAATTCAACAAAACTTTTCCATTTGCCGGTTGGCCTTTTGCTTCCGCCCTGCGCGATATGATTATATATAAAAACCTGTTCCCATCTCGTAAGCTCTGAGCCGTCTTTTTTTACAATATTTTTCTTTGTTATGATGATGGAATTTATAAGATACTGAAGTTCCAGAGCATAATCGTTATATTTTTTGATAAGCCTTCCACCGATTCTCTCCGGCAAATCTTCGATTTTCATAGAAGTGGATCTTTCTTTTGCCCATTTCAGAGCATCCTCGGCCATATCCCTTTTAGTCCATTTGCCGGCAGCATATTGTTCGTCCAGTTCTCTTTGACATTTGTCGACCAAAAGAGGCTCAATATGCGGGCAGTTGGTTAAAGGATGTTTTTCCGACACAACCATTCCCGCAAAAGCCATGCAAGTAGAAAGTCCACAGTCACCACAATTCGTTTTAGGAAGAATATCTCTATATAGGTCGACAACAGATAAGGGCATGATTTATTCCTTCTGAGATATTTTCGCCTTAGATTTTATTTAGCATAACACGTTGAAACACATTCATAAAGAGGATCTGAAGCGGATTGCAATAAAGTTTTACACGATAGAAAAAAGAATCATTCGATAAAGCTATTTCATGATAAAGGTTTATTTTAAAATTGAGGGTTCGAACCTTGTGTTAACGATCTATTTGTTGATCAGGGTTAAATAATCGCAGAGTGCTCTGACATTGCGATCCAGAGTTTTCATGGACTTGTCTGAAATGTACATGACACTGGCTCCCAAAATGCCCGAGAAAAGCATTTCGGCAACCAGAGCCGTATCTACTTCTTCTTTTAGATTGCCGGACTCCATTTCCTCATCCAACAACCTTTTTAACATACACTTGAATCTTAAAAAGCCTTCGTTCATGTCTCGTGCAAGATGCGGCCGCTGATCGTTCAACTCCACCGTCAGGGTAACGAAAATACAGCCACCGGGAAAGTTTTCTGCGTCTGCCAGATATTTGTCGCGATAGTTGGCCAATAATTTTTTGATTTTGTCAATGGGACGTTCGACCTGCTGTAAGCCGTCCAGATTTCTCTGCCGCCAAATCTTGCGCGCTTCACTCATGGCCGCGAAAAAGAGTTCTTCTTTGCTTTTGAAGTGGTTGTAAATCCCGCCTTTGGAGGTGCCCACAGCCTCCAAAAATGTCGGTAATCGATGTACTCAGGAAACCTTTGGTAGAAAACTGTC
>JARRRC010000275.1:0-4040 GCA_037381105.1 Desulfobacterales bacterium | reverse complement strand
CAATAGAGACCTCTGTGGCCAAATCAAACCGGGGTGCCACCTGATCGACGTATAAAGGGATGAGAATTTTTTGTTCCATTACTAAGCTTTTATCTTTTAAAATCTAGATGTCAAATTTAAGTATCAAATTGTTTCAACTGAAATCAGGTGTCTATTTTGTATTGTTTTATTTTTCTCCACAACGTGCTCCGCCCCCACCCCAGCATATCGGCCGCTTTGTTGCGCCGCCCTTTGGTTTTGACCAGTGCTTCGATAATCATATCTCTTTCCAAAGACGCCCATGTCTTCTGCCCGCTTTGTTCGCTGTCGGATTTTACAAATGAGGCTGCCCATTCGGATGTTTCATCGACTTCCGACGTTGAACGGTTATATTTGGGTATTGTTTCGGCAAGATAAGCCGGCAGGTGTGTGGATTGTATCTGTCCTTTGGGACAAATATTTACGGCGTATTCAATAATGTTTCTGAGCTCTCTTACGTTTCCGGGAAACGGATAGTCCAGTAAGATCTTGAGCGCCTTTTTGGATAATCCATTGATATTTTTTCGGAATCGCGAGGCAAAAATATTCATAAAGTGATCCAAAATGAGTCGAATATCATCTCCCCGGTCCCTCAACGGCGGCAGATGCAATCTCACCACATTCAACCGGAACATCAGGTCTTCTCGAAACTTTTTCTCTTTAACCATGATATCAAGGTTGCGATGGGTCGCGGCAATAATACGGACGTCCGCCTGAAACCCTTTGGCGCTTCCTAATGGATAAACTACTTTATCATCTAAAAATGTTAGAAGCTTAACCTGAAGCTGTAAGGGCAGATCCCCGATTTCCGTGAGATAGAGGGTACCGTTGTGGGCCAGACGAAATCGGCCGGGCTTATTCTCCACCGCACCCGTAAACGCCCCTTTTCGATGGCCGAAAAGCTCGGATTCCAGCAACGTTTCGGGCAATGCGCCACAGTTGACCTTCACAAAGGGGCCTTTTGCTCGATCAGAGGCCTGATGAATGGCTTCTGCCAAAACGTCCTTGCCTGTTCCGGTTTCACCGGTAATCAAAATCGCCGAATCACTTTGCGCAAGCAAGGGGAGCGTCTGAAAAATTCGAGTCATTTCAGGACTTTTTCCGATAAGATGGCGGAAAGCATAGGCATGGGTGGTCTTGGAATCCACTTCTTTAATAGGACGAAGGTCTTCGACGGTTTCCAGAAAGCCGGCCAGGTTATCCTCAGGATCCCGAATCGGAGAAAGATTGATCAGCACCGGAATCAATTGCCGTTCTTTGTTGATCATATCGCTCTCCACGGAAATGGATTCGGAATTCGAATTCATGTTTTCAAGGGGACATTTCTGTAAACACAGCTTGCTTCGCATGATCTGAAAACAGGGGATTCCTCTTGCATCTTCAATGGAAAAGCCGCTAAGGGCTTCAAAGGCGCGATTGATCAGTACGATTCGCCGCCGGGTATCCAACACGACGATACCCAGCGGAATTTCATCGATCAAAGAAAGCAGTTCGACGGAAGTATCAAACAGGCCTTTAATTGCTGTCCGCTGTATGGTGTTCACCGGCATTTTTGCGAAACTGTTAAATATCGTCTTATAATTTTACATCCTGCGTTGTAGTGAATCATCCGGATTGACTGTTTCAGTATGTTTTATCCATATATTTTTTTCTAACTAAAAATGTTTCAATATGTCTTTACCATAGCCCAAAGTGTTTGTAAACAGGCATTTGTTGCCCGAATTGAATAAACCAAGTTATAAACCGTAAAAATAATGGACCACACGCCCGACAAAGTGTTGCATATTGTAACATGAAGTCAGATAAATTCCTGTAAACATGGCGATATTCTTTTTATGCCATTGTCAATTATTGAAGATGATAAGATATTGTATTTTAAACAACTTATATATGAATTTCTGAATGTTTTTAATTGACATTGCATAAAATGTAATATAGGTAGATTTTTTTGGTGAATTCAGCTTCTTCAACACAAATATCCGTTGTGACAACATCATATCCGAAGTGATGAAATTTATTTTTTCATCAAGATGCAGATCCGATAAAAATTCTAGCGCCCATGTTCAGGAGGAAGAGATGCAGATAAATGGTAAATTGTGGGCTGTGATGTTCTTCGGCCTATTGTTGTTGACCATATGGGTGCCGCATGCTTTTGCAAACACACCCGTCGAATCGGCGAGCACCGGCCATGCCTGGTGGTTCTGGCCGATCGTATTGTTTATCGTCACTTTTATTATGGGAATCCTTGCCGTACTCGGCGGCGTCGGCGGCGGCGTCCTCTATGTGCCGATCATCAGCGGATTTTTTCCGTTCCATTTGGATTTTGTTCGCGGCACGGGGCTTCTGGTGGCCCTTGCCGGTGCACTGGCCGCCGGTCCCGGTCTTCTCAAGATGAACCTTGCCAGCCTGAGATTGGCAATTCCGGTGGCCCTTATTGCTTCCACCTGCGCCATCATCGGCGCCATGATCGGACTTGCACTTCCCACCAACATCGTCCAAATAGCCCTTGGCGCCACCATCCTCGGTATCTGTGTTCTAATGTTAACGGCCAAAAAGTCGACGATTCCGGATGTCCCCAAGGCAGACCGGCTCTCCTCCATCCTCAATATCTGCGGTGTATATCAGGAAGCCAGTACCGGTGAGATAGTCGACTGGAAGATCCACCGAACCCCTATAGGGTTGGGCTTGTTTATCCTCATCGGCATTATGGCCGGCATGTTCGGTTTGGGGGCCGGATGGGCCAACGTGCCGGTACTCAACCTGCTTATGGGAGCGCCGCTGAAAATCAGTGTGGCCACCAGCAAATTCCTCCTTTCCATTACAGACACTTCCGCTGCGTGGATCTACATGAATAAAGGCTGTATCCTCCCTCTGCTGACCGTACCGTCCATTTTAGGAATCATGCTCGGCTCATTTGTGGGAGTTCGTTTGCTTAAAGTTGCCAAACCGACATTGATCCGGTGGATGGTCATTGCCATTTTGGCCTTTGCAGGGATCAAAGCGCTGTCCAAGGGACTTGGATTTTAATTGATTAATTTTAATCTAAAGCAGGATATGAATTTATATCGGGAGAGAGTCAATGGAAGAAAAAACGAATGCTTTATTGAAAGCAACCCCCGAACAGGTTCTATATGCAAAAATACTGGAAAAAGGGATGTATTTTGGGTTGCTGATTCTTTTTATAACATACGTTCTTTATGTATTCGGTGTGTTCCATCCGTACATCCCGCTGGACAAGATTTCCAACTACTGGTCCCTGAATGTTCATGAGTATCTTGAGCAAACCGGCATAAAAGCCGGATGGGCCTGGCTCGGGATGCTCAAATACGGCGATTTTCTCAATTTTATCGGCGTTGTCATCCTGGCGGGTGTTACCATTTTTTGCTATGCCGCCATCGTGCCCACACTTTTAAAAAACAAAGATATCATTTATGCGGTTTTGGCGGTGCTTGAAGTGATTATTCTCGGGGCCGCAGCCAGCGGATTGATTGCCGTAGGGCATTGACACTATCTAAAATATGCCGCTCAACCGATGTGAAAGCGAATCGCTGCAGATATCTTCAAGCTGCATAACAATCCGTTTGAGATCAACACTGCCGGAAATTGCTTTGATGGTATCAACGCCAGCCACCTGTTCCGGCGGATACGATTTAAGAATTTCATAAGTGTCTTCAAATTCATCAATGGCAAGCTGCGCGGTCAAAATGATATAATCATCCACCCGCTGTTTCGTATCCCTAAATTCCGGCCTCTTTAGAAGCGATTCTTCCATGGTTTTTGCCGTCAAGAACATCAAATCCTTGACTTCTCCTGCCTTGAACCCTTCTATAAAGCGTCGGTAGGCTATCACCTGCGCATAGTTGGGTATCATCGCCCGGTCTCTGTTTCTCACTGTAGCCGATACAAGCTGGTAGTTTAAGGTTATATACCATTTCAGCAAATCCTGATCCATTTTTCGGTAATTTGGAAACCGCGCATGATTTTCCGGCTTCAACACCTCTTTGACCAGCCCATCCACCAAT